>JAHLFD010000186.1:0-3320 GCA_018883975.1 Candidatus Niameybacter stercoravium | reverse complement strand
TTCACATAAGAAAACAGGTTATCTTCCAACAACGATTAGTTCAACAACTCATCCAGAAATTGAAGCTTTATATGAAAGCACACCACAATTTAAAGTGGCTGTAGATCAATTACAATATGGTCATGGACGTCCTATGAATAAAGCATATGGTGAAGCCTATAATGTGTATATTAATGCTTTAGATCAGATCTTTACAACGGATGTAAAGGTGCAAGATACATTAGACAAGGCAGCTATGGAAGCAACAAAATTATTACAAGAAAGCAAATAGGAGAATGAAGAGATGAGAAAATTAGTGGTAATCAGTGTAGACTCTTTATTTACAAGTGACTTAGAAGTGGTGAAAGACTTACCAGGTTTTAAAGAAATACTAGAAGACAGTGTTGTTGTGAAAAATATAGAGTGTATTTATCCAACACTAACTTATCCATGTCATGCTACGATTATGACAGGTCATTATCCAGAGGGGCATGGTATTCATCATAATGAAATTTTAGATCCAGAGCATTATAATGAAAATTGGTATTGGTACTATAAAGATTTAAAGGTTAAAACAATCTTTGATTATGCTAAAGAAAAGGGCCTTACAACATCAGCAGTGCTATGGCCGGTAACAGCTGATGCACCTATAGATTATCTTATTCCTGAGATCTGGGCGCCAGAGTATGATGCAGCGAATAAAAGAATTGTAGAAACAACATCATCTCTTATGGAAGAGATTTACGAGCATCATAAAGGGTTACTTAATTGGAAGAAAAATCCTCATCTTGACCAGTTTGGAGAAGCTTGTTTATTAGAGATTGTAGACCGTTATGCACCAGATGTACTCTTTTTGCATCAGGCAAGTCTAGATCATGCAAGACACGCGGCAGGTACTCAGGCTGAATTAGTAAGTGAGGCGCAAAGACTGCATGGACAGTGGATTCAAAATATAATAGACCTCTACAAACGTAAAGGCCTATTTGAAGATACAACTTTTGTTGTACTAGGAGATCATGGTCAGCTAGATATACAAAGTGTCATCAGTATCAATGAAATGCTAAGACGTGCAGGCTTAATTAAGACAGATGGAGCGGGCAATGTATTAGAGTATGAGGCCTATATGCAGTCAGCTGGTATCTCAGGACATTTATACATAGTAAATCAAGAAGCAGAAATTAAAGCTTTAGAAGTAATGGAAGAAGCTAAGAAGTTAGGTTATATTGAAGCCATCTTCAATAAAGAAGAGGCTAAAGCACTTCATCTTACAGGAGACTTTGAATACGTAGTAGAAGGTAGTGCAGGTATATCCATATCTAATCAAGTAGACTGTGAGGTGGCACAAGATGTAGATACAGAAGACTACAAGTATTCAAAGGCTACCCATGGACACCTTCCTGTAAAAGGAGATAAGCCACCTTTCATTATTTACAATTCTAAACGCCCAGCCAAGGTTATAGAATCTGGTAAGCTAGTAGATGAATTCCCAACTTTAATGAAGTTATTAGGGTTAGAGTTACCAGAAGGATTAGAAGGCAAGGCATTTATAGATTAAATCTTTAGGGAGCATTAGTGTTATGAGCACTGGTGCTTTTTTTTAGCTATATTATAAAATGATTCATATAAATATAAGCATTAAGATATAACTATATGAAAACTTGGATTACTCAGTAATAAACTCCATAAAATTTATAACAAGGGAGTTAAAAAAGATGAAATTAATCGATTAGAAATTGCTGATTATAGAGAAAGTCTAGAGCAAGTATGTGAACCGTACGACGACACGCCTAGCTTAAAATTTCTTTGGGATGGGGGCAATGTGCCTGGAGACAAAAATATGTTTAGGACCAAGTCAAAAGAATAGTATAGTAGTATTTAGAGTATTTTTATATGGCTCATAGAGATTATACAACTGAGTTAATAGATTTATTGCTACAGGCTATGATTTTCTTTTTAAAAAAGGTATGATAAAGAAAATGTATAGTACTGGCAAAGGAGTTATAAGCATGAAGGTTACGATTCGAGATGTAGCAAAGGAAGCAGGGGTATCACCTTCTACTGTTTCAAGAGTGTTATCAAATAATGAGCGTATTAGTCAAGAAACAAAGCAAAAGGTAAAAGAGGCAATCAAGAAGCTAAACTTTAAACCTAATGCCATTGCAAGAAGTTTGGCGAATAATAAAACACACATATTAGGTATTATTTTACCTAATGAAATTGAAAATACTTTTGCAAATCCATTTTTTATTCAAGTTATGCAGGGTATTAGTTTATATGCTACGCAGCATCATTATTACTTAATGTATGCTGTAGCCAAGGATAAAAAGGATGAGCTTAAGTATGTCAAAGATTTTACTTTGAATGGGCGAGTAGATGGGATTGTCATTTTAAAAGCTGAATCACAAGACCATACCATAGAACTTTTAAAAGAAATGAAATTTCCCTTTGTAGTCATTGGCCATCCAGAAGATACGGATACTACTTTATGGGTAGATAACGATAATGAGAGTGCTACATATCAGGTAGTAGATGAACTAATCAAAAGTGGACATAAGCATATTGGTTTTATAGGCGCCAAAATAGACTGGGTGGTTTCTAAAGATCGGCTGGAAGGTTATAAAAAAGCACTTAGAGATAATCAAATAGTATATGATGAAGCACTCGTCTATCATGGAACAGGTTTTGATGAGAGAACTGGGGAGGAAGGGGCTAAGGTCTTACTTTCTAAAAAAGAGTTGACAGCTATTCTAACTACTGATGACCTTATAGCAGTAGGGGTTAATCTATACTGCAATGAAAATGGGAAAGATGGAAAAGTACTTATTGGGTTTAACAATACAGTAATAGGCCAGTATCAAAATCCACCTATTTCTTCCATAGATATTCAAGCTGTAAAATTAGGATGGTATGCAAGTAAGCTACTCATTAATCAATTAGAAGGAAAAGAGCAAAAAAATAAGCATTATATAGTAGAAACTGAATGGATTAAAAGAAAATAGAATAAAAAGAATGAAACCGGTTGCATGAATGTAGCAAAATGAGTATAATAAAAATACGATATCAAATTGCACAAAACAACCGGTTAATTTACTATAAATCTGGTCATTATAAACATATATTTTTTTAGAGATTTATGCAAACGGTTGCACTGAAAGGAGACATCATGGACTGGAAGAAGGAAGCGATAGGTTATCAAATATACCCACGCAGTTTTATGGATTCTAATGGAGATGGTATAGGTGATTTAAGAGGGATCATTTCTAAGCTAGATTATCTGAAAGATTTAGGTATAGACCTGTCTCTTATACACATCTGACGCTGCCGACGATAGTAACGGGTGT
>JAHLFD010000185.1:0-3028 GCA_018883975.1 Candidatus Niameybacter stercoravium | reverse complement strand
CATTCTAGCATATTGCTCTTCAAGTTTTTTGTTAAATTCGTGTCCAGTCTTTTGCTCCTTTATGAGCTGAATGCTTTGCATAAAATCTGCAATTTGATCCAATCCATTAATAATAGATACAGAGCCCGTATCTTCCCATAAGGCCCGCTGTGTTTCAATTGTATCCGTTCTAAATGTCTGTTTTAAATCACCTACTTCATGAGCCTGCTTTATAATCTCTTTTGTTACCTCTTCTAATCTTTCACTTTCACGCTGCCACTCAAATTCATCTATTATCATCATCTTCCTCCCTACAATGAATAAATTGAAAAGTACGATTCTAATATTGTATCATCTGGTACAGAAAGTAAAAGTCTATATTTTGCATACAATTTATGTTATAATATAAGTGTGGAAATGGTACTCATTTTACCTTCTTCCAAACTTTGTGTGACAGTGCTTACACTCATATGTATAAATTTGATACTGATCAAATAAATGTCCACATTTTGGGCATCTATAAACGACCAGTCTAAACCATAACATATAAGCTGCTATGGGTAGCATTCCTATTAAGGCAATGATTTGCGAATTCATTACAGCACCTACGATTATTGCAATGGCGAGCAGGGGCACTAAAAGAATCTGCATACTTGATTGTTTCATAATTTCTGAGTAACGTTTTTGAATCTCTTCTGGTGTTTTCATAAGCTCTCCCATTCTTCTTTGGTCATGGAGTATCTGACGCTATCTTCTAAATTTCGGCTGTACCCACGTAATGTCCCTTCATAAGTAAAACCACATTTTTCAATCACGCGTTTGGATTTTATATTAGATGGATAATGACAAACTGCTACGACCATTAATGTTAATACACGCTTTACAGCTTCTGTGGCATAACCTTTATTCTCCTAGTAGACATGTAACTGTTTTGTCTATCCCTTCAGTAATACTATAATATTTAAATACCAGTGCATCTTCTGTTTCCCATACTAGTTTCAATTTATCTGTAGCAAGATGCATATCACTTTCAAAAACATAACCTTGGTCTTCTTTAGGAATAAGGTCCAAAATCCTAGTCACCTTTCCTGTTTCAAAATCAATGATATGAATTTTATTTTCATATCTTCCCATAGCATAGTTTTTTCCTAACTTCATTAAATCTAGGGTTAGCCCCTCTTGCAATGCATTTAAGTCATATTGTTTAATGAGTTCTCCTGTTTGGTCATTATAAATGCTTAAGTAACGTCCATAACCAAAGGCAATTTGATCTTCGAAGTAAGCAATACCATTTTCAGCTATATAATGAAAAGGTCTTTCGATTTTATCAATGACTTTTCCATCCTTAATATAAAAATTGGTACAAGTTGTCCCTGTTAATGCACCTTGAATTACCTCTGATACTGAAACAATTTCACTTCCATTTTTAGTAGTGATACACCCTACACTTGGTATCTGGTCTTCGGCACCTTCTAATGTTGTAATGTCTGCCATCACCTGTTTCCCATCTTTTGTTCTGACCATTAACTTTTTATTATTCCTATCTACTGTATACTTGCCCTCTAAACTCACGCTCTGCGTGCTACTATCCCAAGCTACTTCTAGGTCTAAAGCCTCTCCTACAAATCGTAAAGGTACATAAGTTGTCCCTTCTATCATCTGCGCTGGTACACTAAGTTTAACTTCCTCACCATTCACTATGGCTTTATCACTATCCATAAATAGTGTCACTTTTGCATTGCCATTAATAACATCAATTTGTCTTGCTTCCTGATCCCAATTAACTATGTAGCCTAATTGCTGTGATAGTGTTCTAAGCGGAAGCAATACAGTGTGATCAATGAGCTTAGGTTCTTGCTCTAAGTATACTTCTTGTTCATTATAATAAATATTTATTAAGCCTCTTGCCTGACATGGCATGACCATTATAGCGGCTACACCTACTATAAGTAATTTCTTAAATATCTTTTTCATCTTATTTCCCTCCCATATTTGTTACCACTCGCATCATAAAAGATAACCTGTACTTCCAATATTTATTATAAATTCATTGTTTTCTATCTTCAATAAAATAACCTTAAATTTTACCTTCAACCTATGGCTCAGTCGGTTTCTGTAAATGAACTTTCATCTTTATAAACACATTGACTTTAAGGTATCGTTATATCGTTACATCTTCATATATTATAATACAATAACTTTATAGGAGATGATTTAAGGTGAAAAACCTTATTATTTTAGATGCTGGCCACGGTATGGACACCCCATGGAAAAGGACACCACTCTTTAAAGATGGAAGTTTTATGCATGAACGCTCATTTAATCAAGCAGTTGTCAAAGAAATGATTAATCAGCTTAAAAAATATGACTGCCAAGTTAAGTGGGTATCTGAGGAAGAACAGGATGTTCCCTTAAGGGTTAGAAGTACTAGAGCAAATACCCATTTACAAAATTTCATTTGGCTCTATGGTAAGACAAATGTTAATAGTATTTTTGTCTCTATACATGCTAATGCTATGGGTGAAGATGAAAATTGGGGAACAGCTCATGGAATAGAAACCTATTATCTATCCAATGGTAGTTCATGTAGCTTAAAACTTGCCCAAATCGTTCAGAAACAACTTATTATCCATACTAAACGCTGTAACCGTGGTGTTAAAACTGCTAACTTTTTTGTCTTAAGAGAAACACATATGCCTGCTATCCTATGTGAATGCGGTTTTATGGATTATAAGCCTGAAGCATGGCTACTACGCTCAGATGTCTATAGAATACTATGTGCCACAGCCATCGCAAGAGGCATAGTAGACTATATGAATCTTAAACTTAAATAAATTAAAAATGCCCTCTACACTTAAATGTGTAAAGGGCATTTTATCTTATTTAGACTTCTATAAACAAAGTTTATTTTGTAAACAATGTAAGATATCACTTCTTGATAGAAGCTGAATCATTTTTTCTGTATCTTCATTAAAGAGCTTATAAAGTCTCGCTGTAATTTCTAAAAGTTCATCATAGCACTCAAAGCAAAGTACTGGATTTTGTCCAT
>JAHLFD010000184.1:0-3609 GCA_018883975.1 Candidatus Niameybacter stercoravium | reverse complement strand
AGCTTATGCAGGTCATCAATTTGGTCACTTTACCAAGTTAGGAGATGGACGTGCTATATTGCTAGGTGAGCAGATAACACCAGATGGTAAACGTGTTGATATTCAGTTAAAAGGTTCAGGGCCAACACCTTATTCTAGAAGAGGAGATGGACGCGCCGCTTTAGGTCCTATGCTTAGAGAATATATCATTAGTGAAGCCATGTATGCCCTAGGTATTCCAACGACGCGTGCCTTAGCTGTTGTAACCACTGGAGAAAGTGTATGGAGAAGAGAAGAAGAAATTGGAGCTGTCCTTACGCGTGTAGCAGCTAGTCATCTGCGTGTAGGCACTTTCCAATACGCAGCGAACTGGGGGACTAAGGAAGAACTCAAGGCTCTTTCTGACTATGCAATAGCAAGACATTACCCTGAGCTTATTCATAATGAAAATCCTTATTTGGCATTTCTTAAAGGAGTTATAAGCCGTCAAGCAAAAACAGTAGCCAGATGGCAACTTGTAGGCTTTATTCATGGTGTTATGAATACGGACAATATGACCATTAGTGGTGAAACTATTGACTATGGACCTTGTGCCTTTATGGATACGTATAATCTGGCAACTGTATTTAGTTCTATTGATACCGAGGGGCGTTATGCCTATGGTAATCAACCACGTATGGCTGCTTGGGATTTAGTAAGATTTGCAGAAGCTTTATTGCCACTTATAGATGAGGAAGAGGATAGAGCCGTTAAAGCAGCAGAGCAGGCCATTGGACAATTTGGTAAACTTTATGAGCAACATTGGTTAGATGGCATGAGAGGAAAGTTAGGACTCTTTAATGAAGAAGTAGAAGATTTAGAGCTGATTCAAAAGCTTCTTAGTATGATGCAGCAGTATAAGGCAGACTATACAGGAACTTTTATTGCCTTAACAACAGGTACATTAGAAGATACAGTACTTGGAGGTACCCCTGAATTTGTAGAGTGGTTTAAGCTTTATAAGGCAAGACGCACAGGGCAGCAGAAGACGGAGGAAGAGGTTTACACTTTAATGAAAGAGCATAATCCATCTATTATTCCGCGTAACCACCTAGTAGAAGAAGCCTTAGAAGCAGCTGTCAAAGAGGGAAATTATGAGCCTATGGAACGCTTACTTAAAGTGCTTTCTAAGCCGTATGCTTACTTAGAAGAGCAGAAAAAATATAATATTTTACCAGGTCCATCAGCCTGTCCTTACCGTACATTTTGTGGGACTTAATCAATAGGTATTTAGCCATAGGGCAAACGCCTTAAAAATGCTTAATAGGGTTGATATGCAGATAGCACGCTATTAAGACCGAGTAACAAACGTGTTAAGAGTTCGTGACATTTCCCTTTTTTGGGGCCACTAAGGAAGTGGCTAGGCATACACTACTTATATAAGAAGCCTAATAAAAAGGGGGAAAAGTGTATGAAAAAAGGTTCTAAAAAATCTATTGTATGGATGCTCGTCGTATCAATGATGATCATTGCCATGCATGTCTTACCTGTTAAGGCTTATACGCCTGAACAGAAAATAAGTGTAAAGGATTATGTTCAGTACGGAACGTACGAGAACAAGCCTATTTTATGGTATGTGCTAGATGAAAGCGAAAAAGGTTTACTACTTTGTCAGGAGAAATTATTAAAACATAAAAAAGGGGAAAAATCTTGGCTAGATGTAGAAGACCTACTAGAGCAAAAAGATTTTTATATGGGGATGGTAGCGGCCTTTTATCTTGATCCAGATAGTATTATCTTTCAAACAGGAGAAGGAACAAAGAAAAATCCTTATATCCTATATGAAGAGTGGAAAGATCCTTACATTTTTGTAAATGGTACACAAGTAACCATACCTGATATAGAACCAGTAGGAAAGAAAAATATAGAAGAGACCAGGCCAAGTATTGAAGTAAATGGTAATCTTCAAGAGATTCATACGATTACTTATGATGAGACAGGTAATAAGTTAACTTATGATCTTAAACAGCCTGTTAAGCAAAATGATACAGTTACTTTTTCCTATAGCTTAGGAGAAAATGCGACCAGTGCTATTGCTAAAAAAGGAACAAAGCTTATACTCACAAACCTTTCTAGAATAGCTGTTCAAAATACAACAATAGATCAAGGATTTGATCCTATTAGTATTATAAAGCCTTTGCAAGATGAATGGGTAACATTAGGAGAACAGAAAAAACTTACTGTAACAGCAAGGAGTGCAGAAACACTTCATTTTAAATGGTTCAAAGAGGGTAAAGTCATTAAAGAAGAATATCAAAACAGCATAAAGGGTGAGGTAAGTTCTTCTTACACTATTCCATTTATTAGGCAACAAGATATTGGTAAATATAGAGTAGAAGTAAGTCATGCTTCAGATATGGAAAAGACAGAGTGTGAACTTAAAATGAAGCAGCAATATCAAGTAACTACAGCTACTTATCCTTATGATGCAGGAACTATTATAGATAATAGTGCTAGACAAGATGGTGTTTATAATGTAAATGATATGGCAACTGTTACAGCAAGTGGGAAAGGCCGTTATTATTTTGTGAACTGGACTGAAAATGGAAAAGAAGTAAGTAGAGATAGAGCTTATACTTTTAAAGTAACAGATCATAGAAATCTAGTAGCGAACTTTAGATGGGATGAACCAGAATACATTCCGCAGTATACCATTCATGTTAAAATTAATCCTTCTGATGCAGGCACAGTAAGAGGAGATTATACTTATAATAAAGGAGAACATGTAACGCTTAAGGCACGCGCCAAAGAGGGTTACGTTTTTGACAGCTGGACGGAAGACGGTGAAGTGGTTAGCCGAAATGAAGAGTACAGTTTTACAGTGAAACAAGATAGATGGCTTAAAGCAAACTTTGAGCCTGAAGAAAAGAACTTTAAAGAAGAGTGGAGAGGATTAAGTTCTAGGCAGCAAAAAGCTATTAAAGAGCAGTTTGAAGAGTATCTTCCTTATACAACCTTAGAAGAAGAGTTGACACTTGAACAGTTAGATGAACTGACTAAAGGATATTTTACAAGAAAACAACTAAAAGAAGTTTATAGAGATCTAGATTTATTTGAAGATATTACAGATATAGATTTAGACTGGAAAGTTGTTAACCTTAAAAAAGTAAGAGATGTTTACTTTACAGATTTACCAGTAAGACACTGGGCTTATACGAATATTATAGAACTGGCTAAAAGTGGTATTGTAACAGGTTATCCAGATTATACATTTAAACCTAATAAAGCGCTTACTGTAGCAGATACTTTCACATTCCTTGATCGTATGCTTTTAACCAATAATGAATTAGCTGTTAGACAGCCAAGAAGTACTGTAGAAAGATGGATAGAGGATGAAGATAGCTGGGCATTTGAACACGTAGCCTCCATAGGCTCTAAGCTTAGTGAAAAGACACTTAGAACAATAGGTAGCATGGACGATGAATATGTATCTAGAGAGCTACTTGCACAGGTGCTTTATGAAGTAACAGATGGCCAGCTGAAAAAAACAAAACCTTTAGTAGCCTTTACGGATACGTATTATTCAGCTTATCAAGATGGTATTAATTATTGTATTCGAACAGGACTTTTAGAAGGTACAACATCTTATAC
>JAHLFD010000183.1:0-3091 GCA_018883975.1 Candidatus Niameybacter stercoravium | reverse complement strand
TGCTTATGCAGTCTTACGACTTCTTAGAGCTTTACAGAAAATTCGGCTGTAAATTAGAGCTTGGTGGTAATGACCAATGGTCAAATATTTTAGGTGGTGTAGAACTTGTAAGACGTTTACATGGTGACACTGCTTTTGGTATGACATTCTCTCTTCTTACAAACAGTGAAGGCAAAAAAATGGGTAAAACTGAAAATGGTGCTGTATGGCTTGATGCTGAAAAAACATCTCCATACGACTTCTACCAATACTGGAGAAATGTTGCAGATGCTGACGTTAGAAAATGTATGTGTCTTCTTACATTCCTTCCAATGGATGAAATCAATACACTTTGCAATGTAGAAGGTGCTGCAATCAACGAAGCTAAAGCACGTCTTGCATTTGAAATTACAAAAATCGTACATGGCGAAGAAGAAGCTGCTAAAGCTCAGGAAGCTGCTAAAGCCGCTTTTGCTGGTAAAGGTGCTAGTGGTTCACTTCCAACAACAGACCTTAGTGTAGATTTATTCACAGAAGGTCTTGATATCATCAGCCTTCTTGTAGATCATACAAAGATCGTTGCAACACGTTCAGAAGCACGTCGTCTTCTTGACCAAAAAGGTATTAAACTTGATGGTAAACCTGTTGAAGCTATCGATTTCAAAGTAACAGCAGATCTTTTTACAGATAATGCTTTAATGATTCAAAAAGGTAAAAAAGTATTCCACCAAGTAAATCTTGTTTAAACATAAAAAAGACTATTGCTCGTGCAATAGTCCTTTTTTATTCTTCCATCTACTTTATTAGTTTTCTTTTGGACTAAACAAGTCTCCCATATAACGCATCACGAGTAGTCTAATAAAACCTGCTACTGGTACACCTAGTAAGATCCCTACTAAACCACAAATCTGCCCACCTATTACAATAGCTAAAAGTACAGCTATAGGATGAAGTTTCACTGTTTTGCCCATAACCTTTGGCACAATAAACCATCCGTCTATTTGCTGCAAAATCATAACGGCGATAACGGCATAGACTCCTTTAATAGGATGTGGCCCAATAAAACCAATGAGCCCTGCTAAAATAAAGCCTACTACTGGCCCAAAGTATGGAATCAGATTAAAAATACCTGAAATAATGCCTATAATAATGGCAAAATCTATACCGATGCACATAAGTGCTATGCTAATTAATGTAGCCATAATAACGGCATCAATAAGCTGACCCCTAATATAGCCTGAAAAAACATAATCTATATCTCTACCAATGTCTCTTACTTCACCACTTATACGGTTAGGAATCATTAAATCTAGAAAACGATTGTATATAGTTAATAAAATTTTTTTATCCTTCAGTCCATAAAAGGCAATGACAAAACCTAATCCAAGACTAAGCAAGTTCCCACCCATTCCAGTAAGAATACTGATGGCCTTTGTGCCTATCCAATTTACAAAGGCATCTATGTTACTATAAACTTGCGCAATAAGGCTGCCTCCACCTCTTAGAAAAGGCATACTGGATGTTGCAAGTTCCATACTTTCAATCATACTCGTAAAGTAATGAGTGTATTGCATCAGACTATCTTGTAGATTTTTCACTGCTCCGCCACCAATAACTTTTTTCACATTCACTGCTACCAGAATAACAAGTGCTCCTACTGCAATAATAAAACTTATTAAAGTAAGTAAAGTGGCAAAACTTCTTTTAGACTTTTCCTTCTTTCCAAGACGTTTTAACCATCTCTCATAAAAATCTGTAAGTGGATCTAAAAGATAAGCAATAATAAAACCAAAAATGAGAGGCTTTAACAGATCAAAAATCCATTTAATAAACGTCGCTATATATCCCCCAATAAGTTTGAAATTAATAAGCAAAAATGTAGCTAATACTGTAATCAATATACTGACTACAACATAAACGCTGATTGTAAAATACTTATTATTTTTTTCAAATTTCATGGGGTCACCTTCTTAGTAGTTTTTCATTTCTTTAAGAAGGTTTACTAAGTACTCATATACACGTGCCATGGAACTAATGCTTGCACGTTCTTCTGGAGAGTGAATATCATAAGCATTTGGCCCAAAAGCAATCATATCAATACCTGGTATCTTTTCTAAAATAAAGCCGCATTCAAGCCCTGCGTGGATGGCTTCAATTTTAGGTTGCTTATGGTACATATTTTCAAATACTTCACTAGCAAGTTCACGTATACGTGAGTGTGGTGCATATACCCATGCTGGATAGTCTCCATTCACTGTAGCTTTTGCACCTAAGGCTTCACTTACTAATTTAATTTTACGAAGCATATTTTCTTTTTTAGTTGGTACAGAGCTTCTTACTGCAAGTACAAGGTGGAAACGTTCCTTTTCAAGTTGTGCTACCCCAATATTAAGAGAACTTTCAACAAGTCCTTCAATTTGCATGCTATAAGCTGTAATACCATGTGGAAGTAACATGAGAAGGTCAATAGCTTTTGCTGTATTTTCTAATGAAAGAACTTCCATCTCTTCTTGTAATGTAGTAAAGATGACTTCAAGACCTGGGTCTTGTTTAGCATATTCTGTTTTAAAAGCAAGAGTCATTTCATCTACAGTCTTTTCAAGTGCTTCTTTTTGTGCATTTGAAACGTAGAAGCTTACCTCTGCTTCACGTGTAATAACATTATCTTTACTTCCACCTACAAAACGTGCCATATAAAGAGGCATTTCACATCTGATTCTATCAAGCATACGGCCTACTAATATATTAGCATTCGCACGCTCTTTATGAATGTCTGCACCTGAGTGCCCACCTGTTAAACCTTTAACAGTTAAACTATATAAAGTATGCGCTTCTGGAGCTTTTCCATAGCTTACCGGAAGTTCTACATGTGCTTTAGCACCACCTGCACAGCTTACTAAAAATTCTCCTTCAATATCTGTATCTAAGTTAAGAAGTACTTTACCTTGTAGGTATTCTGGATGAAGGTTCGCCACACCATCCATACCTGTTTCTTCTGCTGTTGTCATAAGGGCTTCAATAGCTGGATGTTTAAGCGTATCATCTGCTAAAACTGCCATTTGATAAGCAATAGCAACCCCATTATCTGCACCAAGCGTCGTACCATCTGCAC
>JAHLFD010000182.1:0-17003 GCA_018883975.1 Candidatus Niameybacter stercoravium | reverse complement strand
CTTTAGTAGATGGAAAAATTGTATATCAAAAATAAATAAATATTTAGAATAATAAATAAATATTCACTATAACTATAGATAAGTAGTATAATAGAAATTAGAAATAGTAGATTAAGAAAACAGAGGAGAAGAGCCATGATTGATAGATTACTCACCAAAATACAAACATTACAAAACCCAACTGTAGTAGGACTTGATCCAACTTATAGCATGATTCCAACCTTTATTAAGGAAGAAATGTTAGAGCGATATGGAAGAACACCTAAGGCTGTAGCAGAAATGTTCATTAAGTTCAATAAAGCAATCATTGATGAAGTTTATGATCTCATTCCTTCAGTTAAACCTCAAATTGCTATGTATGAGCAATATGGTTTAGAAGGGCTTCGTGCTTACATGGAAACATGTGAATATGCAAAAAGCAAAGGCCTTATCGTAATTGGGGATATTAAAAGAGGTGATATTGCTTCAACAGCAGCAGCTTATGCAGGTCATATCGCTGGGGTAGACATTGAAGGTGAGCACTTTGATTTATGGCAAGAAGATGCCGTAACACTTAACCCATACATGGGCTTTGATGGCATCGAACCTTTTATCGAAGCATGTAATAAACAAGATAAAGGCTTATTTATCCTTGTTAAAACAAGTAATCCAAGTAGTAGTGAAATTCAAGACTTATTAGTAGATGGAATGCCAATCTATGATAAAACAGCAGACTTAGTAAGCAAGTGGGGCGAGCTTACTATGGGAGATATGGGCTATAGCCGTGTTGGTGCAGTTGTTGGGGCAACACATAAAGAACAAGGGGCTGAACTTAGAGCGCGTATGCCACATACATTCTTCCTTGTACCAGGTTATGGTGCACAAGGCGGAACAGCTGAAAACCTTAAAGGTTTCTTTGATAAAGATGGTTTAGGAAGCATTGTAAACTCTTCTAGAGGTATTATTGCAGCCTACAAAAATGATACAGAGTTTGGCGAAAGAGATTTTGCTAAAGCTTCAAGAAAAGCAGTAATTGCAATGAGAAACGACTTACAAGGAGTGATGGGTTAATATGAAAGCACAATTAATACTAGAAAATGGTATGGTATTTGAAGGTAAAGCCTTCGGATACCTTAAAGAAACAATCGGTGAGGTTGTATTCAATACAGGGATGACAGGATACCAAGAAATTCTTACAGACCCATCTTATTATGGTCAAATGGTTGTTATGACTTATCCATTAATCGGGAACTACGGGGTAAACCTTGAAGATATGGAGTCAACTAAAGCACATGTAAGAGCATTTATTGTAAGAGAAAAATGTGATTTCCCTAACAACTTTAGATGCGAATTAACACTTGATGGTTACCTTAAAGCACAAAAAATCATTGGTCTTGAAGGCATTGATACAAGAGCACTTACAAAAGTACTTAGAAATCACGGAACAATGCGTGCCATTATTGCAGTAAGAGAACTTACACCAAGCCAAATCAAACTTAAAATTGATAGCTTCAATAACCAACATGCAGTACCAGAAGTAACAACAAAAGAAGTTTATACAGTAGAAGGAGATGGCCTTCATGTAGCTATGATTGACTGCGGTATGAAACAAAATATCGTACGTTCATTCAATGAAAGAGGATGTAAATTAACAGTATTCCCATATGATGCTACAGCTGAAGAGGTACTTGCAGTAAATCCAGATGGTGTATTCTTATCAAATGGACCAGCTGACCCTAAAGATGTACCTACTGTAGTCAATATGATTAAAGAAATCGTTGGTAAAAAACCAATTACAGCAATCTGCCTTGGACACCAACTTTTATCACTTGCACTTGGCGGGGATACATCAAAACTTAAATTCGGTCACCATGGTTGTAACCATCCAGTTAAAGATCATATTTCAAACCGTGTATACATTACATCACAAAACCATAACTACTATGTAAGCACACTTCCAGAAGGTGCAGTCGTGACACATACAAACTTAAATGACAACACAGTAGAAGGTATGTACTTTAAAGATCTTGACATCTACAGCGTACAGTTCCACCCTGAAGCATGTCCAGGACCTACAGATACAGCGCACATCTTCGACGAATTCATTAAGGTAATGCAAGGAGGAAAACTATAATGCCAAGAGACTTAAGTATTAAAAAAGTATTAGTAATCGGATCAGGCCCAATCGTAATCGGGCAAGCAGCGGAGTTTGACTATTCAGGAACACAGGCTTGTCAAGCTATTCGTGAAGAAGGTATTGAAGTTGTCCTTGTAAACTCTAACCCAGCGACAATTATGACAGATAGAGAAATCGCTGACAAAATCTACATCGAGCCTCTTAACGCTGAGATGCTTGAAAAAATCATTGCGAAAGAAAGACCAGACAGTCTTCTTGCAGGTGTAGGTGGACAGACAGGTCTTAACCTTGCTGTAGAACTTCATGATAAAGGGATTTTAGATAAATATGGTGTACGTGTAATCGGTACACAAATCTCTGCTATTAAAGAAGGGGAAGATAGAGAACTTTTTAGAGATTTAATGGCAAGAATTAACCAACCAGTTATCGAAAGTGAAATCGTAGAATCTGTAGAAGATGCTGTAGCTTTCGCTAGAAAAATCGGTTACCCAGTTGTTGTAAGACCAGCTTACACACTAGGTGGTACTGGTGGTGGTATTGCTGAAACAGAAAGCGAACTTCGTGAAATCGCAGCAAGTGGTATCCACTTATCACGCGTAAACCAAGTTCTTATTGAAAAATGTATTAAAGGCTGGAAAGAAATTGAGTACGAAGTAATGCGTGACCAATACGGTACAGTTATTACAGTATGTAACATGGAAAATATTGACCCAGTTGGTATCCATACAGGGGATAGTATCGTAGTTGCACCATCTCAAACACTTTCAGATAGAGAATACCAAATGCTTCGCCGTGCATCACTTGACATTATCTCAGCTTGTGATATCCGTGGGGGCTGTAACGTACAGATTGCACTTAACCCAGACAGCTTTGAATACGCTATTATCGAGATTAACCCTCGTGTAAGCCGTTCATCAGCACTTGCTTCTAAAGCAACAGGTTACCCAATTGCAAGAGTATCAGCTAAAATCGCACTTGGTTATGGCCTTGATGAAATCAAAAATGCTGTAACAGGTAAAACATACGCATGCTTTGAGCCAACACTTGACTACTGCGTTGTTAAAATTCCAAAATGGCCATTCGATAAATTCTACACAGCTAAACGTACACTTGGTACAAAAATGATGGCGACAGGTGAAATCATGGCTATCGGAAATAACTTTGAAAGTGCTTTCCTTAAAGGTCTTCGTTCACTTGAAATCGGTCAATTTAGCTTTGAACATAAAAAACTTGAAGCTTGCACATTAGATGAGCTTAAAGAAAAAGTAATTACAGCAGATGATGAAAGAATCTTTGCACTTGCTGCAATGCTTCGTATGCACTATAGAGAAGAACAAGTATGTAAAATCACAGGTATGGATATCTTCTATGTAAAACGTTTCAAATGGATTGTAGAACAAGAAGAAAAACTTAAAGAAATGGAATATGAAGATCTTACACCAAAATACCTTCGTAAATTAAAACGTCGTGGTTTTGCAGATAAAGCCATTGCAGAATTCATTGGTGTAACAGAAGATGATATCCGTGAACTTCGTATTAAATGGAACATCATGCCTGTATACAAAATGGTTGATACATGTGGCGGGGAGTTTGAAGCGGAATCTCCATACTACTACTCAACATATGATGAAATCGATGAAGTTGTTGTATCAAACCGTGAAAAAGTTATGGTTATGGGTTCAGGTCCAATCCGTATCGGTCAAGGTATTGAGTTCGACTACTGTTCTGTACATGCTGTTCAAGCGCTTAAACGCCGCGGTATTGAAACAATCATCGTAAACAACAACCCAGAAACAGTAAGTACAGACTTTAATACATCTGATAAACTTTACTTTGAACCACTTACAGATGAAGATGCTTACCACATCATTATGAAAGAACAACCAAAAGGTGTTATCCTTCAGTTCGGTGGTCAAACAGCGATTAAACTTGCTAAGTTCTGTGACAAAATGGGTATCCCAGTACTTGGTACACAACCAAAACAAGTTGATGCAGCAGAAGATCGTGAGAAGTTTGATGAAATCTTAGAAAAACTTCAAATCAAACGTCCAAAAGGTAAAGCAATTTGGTCTGTAGAAGAAGGTCTTAAAGTAGCAGCAGAACTTGAATATCCAGTACTTGTACGTCCTTCATATGTACTTGGTGGTCAAGGTATGGAAATTACATTTGAAGAAGAACAGCTTTCAAGATACCTTATAAATGCTTTCGATCGTGACCCAGAAAATCCAGTTCTTATTGACCGTTATCTTATGGGACGCGAGATCGAAGTAGATGCAATCTGCGACGGTGAAAATATCTTAATCCCAGGTATTATGGAACATTTAGAAAGAGCAGGGATCCACTCTGGAGATAGTACAACACTTTACCCAAGTGTAAATATCTCAGATAGAATTAAAGAAAAAATTATTGAATGTACACGTCTTCTTGCAAAAGAGCTTGAAGTACTTGGTATGATCAATATTCAATATATCGAATACAAAAATGAACTTTACATTATTGAAGTAAACCCTCGTTCAAGCCGTACAGTGCCTTATATCTCAAAAGTAACAGGTGTACCAATTATCGACCTTGCAACACGTTGTATGTTAGGAGATAAATTACCAGACTTAGGTTATGGCATTGACCTTTATCCAGAGCCAGAAAACTTCTATGCTGTAAAAGTACCAGTATTCTCAACAGAAAAACTTCCAAGAGTAGAAGTAAGTCTTGGACCAGAAATGAAATCTACAGGGGAAGTACTTGGTATTGGAAGCACAATCGAAGAGGCACTTTACAAAGGCTTTATCGCAGCAGGCAAAAAACTTCCAAACAAACAAGGTACAATCTTTGCAACAATTCAAAAATACGACCAAGATGAGTTTATCGAAATTGCTAAACGCTTTAATGAACTTGGTTACAACTTTATTGCTACAGAAGGAACAGCTAAGAAACTTAGAGAAAATGGCATGGAAGTAAGAGAAGTTGGTAAACTTTCAGAAGGTAGCAATGAAATCATCGACCTTATTAGAAGCGGTGAAATTGACCTTCTTGTGAACACACCAACAAAAGGAAATGACTCAACACGTGACGGTTTCAAAATTAGACGTCATGCTATCGAATCATCACTTCAAATTGTAACATCACTTGATACATTACGTGCAATGGCTGATATTACAGTAAAAGATTTAACAATCGAACAAACAGGTATCTTCAACATGGGAGATAAAAGAGATGAGTAAAAAAGTTGTATTAGGCAAAGTCCTATTAAATGAAATGATTGAAAAAGACGTTTATAAAATGGTTATTCGCCAGGAGGAAGCTGCAAAAAGTGCAGCTCCTGGCCAATTTGTAAACCTTTATACAAAATCAGAAAGCATGCTTCTTCCTCGTCCAATTAGTATTTGTGAAATTGGCGCAGATACACTGACACTTGTATATGGTGTAGTAGGAAAAGGTACAAAAGAATTTTCAAGCTACAATGTAGGGGATGATATTAAACTTACAACAGCCCTTGGAAATGGCTTTACACCAGCAGATGCTAAGGTACACGTTCTTGTAGGGGGCGGTATTGGCGTACCACCACTTGTAGAACTTGCAAAACACCTTGAAGGTGAAAAAATTGCAGTCATTGGATTTAGAGAGGCACCATTCTTACATGACCGCTTAGAAGAGCTTGGCGTTAAAGTTTATGTAGCAACAGATAGTGGCGCACATGGCTTTAAAGGAAATGTTGTAGAGCTTATGGAAGAAAAAGGCTTAGTAGGAGACTACTACTATAGCTGTGGACCAAAACCAATGCTTAGAGCACTTGCTGCTTTCTGTGAGGCAAAAGGTAAACCTGTACAAATTTCTTTAGAAGAACGTATGGGATGTGGCTATGGCGCTTGTGTAGGCTGTGTATGTAAAACAAAAGCAGCAAATGAAGTAGGCTATGAACAACAGAAAGTTTGTAAAGACGGCCCTGTCTTTTTAGGAAGCGAGGTAGTTTGGTAATGAGTAAAATAGACTTAAGCGTAAATATCGGTGGGGGACTTATTTTAGATAACCCAATCACAACAGCATCAGGAACTTTCTCTCCAAGAGAAAGCAGTGAGTTCTATGATCTTAGTGAACTTGGTGCAATGATTACAAAAGGTATTGCCAATGTTCCTTGGGAAGGCAATCCAACACCTCGTATTGCAGAAACTTACGGTGGGATGATCAACTCTGTAGGTCTTCAAAATCCAGGAGTAGATTACTTTATTGAACATGAATTGCCATTTGCAAAACAGTTTAATACAAAAGTAATTGCAAACGTAGCAGGCCGTAGTATTGAAGACTACTGTGAAGTAGTAGAAAAATTAAGTGAAACAGATGTAGATGCATTAGAAGTAAATATTTCATGTCCAAATGTTAAAAAAGGTGGTATTGGTTTTGGTGTACAATGCGATTTAGCGGGGAGCGTTGTAAAAGAGGTAAGACGTGTTTCTAAGAAACCACTTATTATTAAACTTTCACCAAACGTAACAGATATTACAGAAATTGCAAAAGCTGTAGAAGCGGAAGGAGCTGATGCGATTTCTTTAATCAATACACTTCTTGGGATGAAAATTGATGTTCATCGTATGCGTCCTGTAATAGCCAATAAAATGGGGGGCTTCTCAGGACCAGCTATTAAGCCAGTAGCAGTACGTATGGTTTACCAAGTAAGACGTGCAGTAAATGTGCCAATTATTGGCCTTGGCGGCATTATGACAGGGGAAGATGCCGCAGAGTTTATCTTAGCTGGTGCAGATGCTATTTCAGTAGGAACAGCAGCACTTGTTAATCCAACAGCACCAGTAGATATTAAACGTGAACTTGTGGAGTATATGGAACGTTACGGATTTAAAAATTTAGCAGAACTTCGTGGTGCCTTAAACGAATAGAGTATAAATCATTTAAAAAGAAAAAAGACTATGCCAAAATATGCATAGTCTTTTTATTTTTAGGGAAACTACAGCATATAGAAATCTATATCTTTCAAATTAATTAAGGAGGCACTATTATGAAGAAATTCATGACAATGCTCATTGTGAGCCTTGGATTTATCATGCTACTTACAGGTTGCAGTAGAGATGACCAAGGTAAAGTAGATTCAGCAGCTAATGGGCAAGTAGTAGAACTTGAAGGACAACAAGACCAATATGGCTGGTTCCCTCATATGCGACTTACTTTCAATGGAGACACACTTACAGAAGTTTATTTTGATTACATTGATGATAATGGCGCTAAGAAATCTGATGATGAAGAATATAATTCAACTATGAAAGAAAAGACAGGTGTTAGTGCTAAAGAAGCACAGGAAATGCTTCGTCAAAATCTTATTGCTGTACAAAATCCTACAGCAGTAGATATTGTAACAGGTGCAACTCAAACTTCTACAGAGTTTATCTCTATGGCAGACCAAGCTTATAAACAATACTTCAATGGTGAAGTAAGTGCAAATAACTATGGTAACGGTGACCCGACTACTACAACAGACGATAAAGGCGTTACTGATGACAAACAAGCACAAGAACAAAAACCACAAGATGAAAATGCTCCAACTTATGATAATGGTGGAGATGGAAGCCCTAACTCACCAGAAAATAATAAAAACTCAGAAGGTGGCGGAAAATCCTCTGCAACAGCTGGTGCTGGAGAAGCTGGCGGCGGCGCTGGTGCCGACGGTGGCGGTGCAACAGCGGAATAAAATAGAAAATAAGTAAATAAAATAAAGGGTGCTAAGTTTTATTAGCACCCTTTATTTTTCTATAGCCATATTAAATTGTACAGGATAAAGAACTTGTCCTTTGAAGTCTAATTCTTCAGGGCTAAGTTTTTTCACAAGAAAAGCTTCTTCTGGGAAGCTAGCAGGTGGTGTAATTTCATATTGAGAAGCTGGTTCAAAGCCAAAACGTCCATAGAATTTTGGATCACCCAATACAATGATGATCTTATGTCCTAAGTATTTTGCTTTTTTTAGGCCTTCCTCAATAAGTAAACTACCAATACCTTTGTTCTGAGCGTCTTCTTTTACACCTAGAGGCGCAAGCGCTAAGGCCGGATAAGTTTTATTGCCATCTTTAATAACAACGCGTGTGAAAAGAATATGTCCTAAAATTTCAGAGTTTTCCTCTGCAACTAAAGAAAGTTCACTATGGTAGTAATTAGTTGTTCTAAGTCTGTCAACAAGCTCAGCTTCAATAGTACGATTGAAAGCAGATTGATGTACAGCAAAGATTGATGCATAGTCATCTTTTTGTTCTGGTCTAATAATCGCCATGATAGTCCCTCCTTCTAGGTAAGTCTATTTTAACAAATAATATGTGGATAAGCCATAGATTATGCTTAGAAAATAGATTTAACGCTATTAGATAATGTTTAGAATATATTTAAAATTTATTGATTTTTTGGAGAGAAGTGATTATACTTTATTTAATACACTAATGCTTTATTGTGTTAAAGTAAATAGAGGAGAAATATGAAAAACTATACTTTACATATACCAGAAGGGTTAAAAGATTATACGGGAAAAGTAGCCTATATGAAAAGTAAGATAGAAAAAATATAAAAGATTTATTTGTTTCATATAGCTATGAATTAATTGAGACACCTACTTTTGAATATCTAGATGTTTTTACAGCAGGTGATGGAACTTATCAAGATGTACATCTTTATAAGTGGCTTAATAGACAAGGAGAAATTGTAGCTTTAAGAAGTGATATGACGAAGGCTATTGCGAGAGTTGTAGCAAGTAAGAAGAATCACGAGGCTATGCCTAAGCGTTATGCCTATGTGGCGAGTAGCTTTCGCTATTCTGAAAGATACCAAGGGAAAGTACATGAATTTACACAAGCAGGTATCGAATTAGTAGGTGTGAGTGTCATAGAGGCTGATATAGAAGTCATACAGCTTGGAATAGAGGCTTTAAAGGCCAGTGGGCTTGAAGACTTTACTATTCATATGGGTAGTGCTAAGTTTTTAAAAGCTTTATTAGAAGATATAGGGATAGAAGGAATACAGAAAGAAGAACTTTATCGAACTATTGAGAAGAAAGATGCTGTTAAGCTTGAGGAGCTACTTAGAAAGGCCAAAGTGGAGCTGGTTTTAATAGAAGCAGTTGTGACTTTAATACAATCTGTAGGTGGGATGGATTTATTAGAGACTGTAAGGCAAATGCCCTTATCCCTTGCTACATTAAGTGCTTTAGAAGAATTAGAGTTTCTATATAAGTGGTTTGAAGCAAAAGGTTTAGCCTCTTATCTGCTATTTGATTTTAGTATTTTATCTTATGCAAGCTACTATACAGGCGTTATGTTTCAGGGATATACACAAGGTATAGGAGAAGCCATTCTTGAGGGGGGGAGATATGACCAACTTTTATCTAACTTTGGCGTAGATATGGCAGCTGTGGGGCTAGGTATTAATGTAGCACTTCTCTTACAAAAATTAGAAATGGAAGGAAAGCTTATAGAGCCAGCTCGGACATTAATTGTATGTACACCTTTTACAAGGGATATTGCTTATGAGATTGCTGGTCAGTTTAGGAAAGATGGTCTTATTGTAGAACAAAGTATGCTGCCTACACTTGAAGCCTCTATTGATTATGCAGAGCGTGTAGGGATACAGGGACTTATTTACTTTAAGAACAATGAGGACGTGGATTTGTACCATTTAGGTGAGAGAACCATTCAGACTGTAAAAATAGCATCACTTTAAGGAAGGAATTCTATGAATACAATTACCTTAGCACTTGCTAAAGGGAGGCTAGCCAAGAAAACTATGACATTACTTGAAGGCGTAGGGATTACCTGTGAAGAAATGGAAAGTAAGAGTCGTGAACTGATTTTTACAAGTGATAAGGGAGATTTTCATTTCTTTCTAAGGCACAAGATGTACCTACCTATATAGATTATGGCGTTGCTGATATAGGCATTGTAAGGAAGGATACCATTGTGGAAGAAGATAGGAGCGTCTATGAAGTGCTAGGTTTGAAGTTTGGTGCATGCAAGATGGTAGTAGCAGGAAAGCCATGCAAAAGGGAACTTCTAGAATCAGATAGACATATGAGAGTTGCAACTAAGTATCCTCGTACTGCAAGAGAGTATTTTGAAAGCCAGGCAAGGGATGTAGAAATCATTAAGCTAAATGGTTCTGTAGAATTAGGACCTATAGTAAGCCTAGCCGATGTGATTGTAGACATTGTAGAAAGTGGTGCTACCTTAAAGGCAAATGGACTCATTGTGCTAGAAGAAATTATGCCTCTTTCTGCAAGAGTGATTGTCAATCCGGCAAGCCTTCAAGTAAAACATGAAGCACTTCATATTTTACTTGAACAGCTTCAAAGCTATTTAAGGGGGGAGAATGATGATACGTTTATTAGATAAGAAAAGTGAACAAGAGGCATTTTTTAATCAGCTTGCTATAAGGGGCAACTTAGATACAAGTGACTATGCCAAACAAACGCACAAGATTGTAGAAGATGTAAAAATGAGAGGGGATGAAGCCTTATTTGAATACACTAATAAGTGGGATCATCCAGATATACAACCATCTAATGTGAAAATTAGCAAAGAAGCCATGAAAGAAGCTTTTGATAGCCTCTCACCGAAGCTTAAGCAGGCCATGACTGTATCTTACAATCGCATACGTCTTTTCCATGAGAAACAAAAGCAAAACAGCTGGCTCGACATGAAGGAAAATGGTGAGATGTTAGGGCAGCGTATTACACCTTTACAGTGTGTGGGGGTGTATGTACCAGGAGGGAAGGCTGCCTATCCCTCTACTGTACTTATGAACGTAGTACCTGCTAAGGTGGCTGGAGTGAGGAAAGTAGTTATGGTGAGTCCAGTTTCGAGCGCGGTAAATGGAGAGGGAAAAGTACCACAGGAAGTACTGGCAGCGGCATATCTTGCCAAGGTAGATGCGTTTTATACTATAGGCGGGGCACAGGCCATTACTGCACTAGCTTTTGGAACAAGAACTATTCCAAAGGTAGATAAAATAGTAGGTCCAGGTAATATTTACGTAGCACTTGCTAAAAGAGAGGTTTATGGTTATGTCAGCATAGACTCCGTAGCAGGACCTAGTGAAATACTGATTATTGCAGATGATACAGCGCATCCTACATATATTGCAGCAGATTTACTTTCGCAAGCAGAACATGATGAATTAGCATCAAGTATACTGATTACTTCTTCAAGAAGTTTGGCACTTAAGGTACAGCAAGAAGTAGAAAGGCTGTAAAAAACCTTGCCAAGGCAAACGATTTTAAAGCAGGCCTTAACTAGGTATAGTGGCATATTACTGGTTAAAGACTTAGAAGAAGGCGTCTCCATAGCTAATCGCATCGCACCAGAGCATTTGGAAATAGCTACAGCTAAACCTTTTGAATTATTAGGAAGCATTCAGCATGCAGGTGCTATTTTCTTAGGACAGTATACCCCAGAACCTATAGGGGATTATATGGGGGGACCTAATCACGTATTACCGACAAATGGCACAGCACGGTTTTTCTCACCCCTTAGTGTAGAGGATTACGTGAAAAAAAGCAGCATTTTATCTTTTTCAGCCTAAAGTAACATTTATTTGTAATCCCAATAATCCAACAGGTACAAGTATGAGTTTAGAAGCGATTAAAGTATTAGCGCAGCTTCAGATAGGGCTTTTAGTAATAGATGAAGCTTATATAGAGTTTGGAGGAGATAGTGCTGTAAGTCTTTTAAAGGATTATCCACAGCTTATAGTCCTGCGCACTTTTTCTAAAGCCTATGGCCTAGCAGGTTGTAGAGTAGGTTATGCATTAGGGCATCCTTTTGTAATAGAAAGGATCAATATAGTGAAACCGCCTTATAATTTAAATAGCTTTTCCTAGGAAATGGCAAAATGGGTTATAACTCATAGGCATCTCTTTCAAATACATGTAGAAGAAATAAAGAAAACAAGAGAAGCATTTAGATTATACCTAGAGAAGATAGGCTGTAAAGCTTATCCTTCTAACACTAATTTCCTATGGGTAGAAAGTTTATATCCTTTAGACGTTTTATTAAAAGAAGAGCAGGTTTATATTAAGCAGCTTCTATATAAAGAAAAGATTTATTATCGTATATCTATAGGCACGCCAGAAGAAATGGAGAGGGTTAAAGAAGTACTTGAACTTAAAGTGAAGGGGGAATTGAATGAGGCGGAGTAAAATAGAACGGCAAACGGCAGAAACAAGTATCGTATTAGAAATGAATTTAGAGGGAAACGGAGTAAGTAGCATTTATACAGGTATAGGCTTTTTTGATCATATGCTGACCCATATTAGTAAGCATAGTTTAATAGATCTTCATATAGAGGCTATAGGAGATTTATATGTAGATGGACACCATACTGTAGAAGATATAGGCATTGTATTTGGTAAGGCACTTAAGGAAGCCCTAGGGGATAAATGTGGAATTGAGCGCTATGGAGACCGTATTGTACCTATGGACGAAGCACTCATTTTATGCGCTTTAGATTTATCAGGAGGGCCTTATTTAGCCTTGGAGGCTGACTTTAGAAGCAGCTTGGTAGGAAGCTTTGATACACAGTTGGTGAAGGAATCTTTTAGAGCAGTAACTGTCAGTGCGGGTATGAATCTGCATATTCAAGTTTTAAAAGGAAGTAATGATCACCATATCATTGAGGGTATATGTAAGGCCTTTGCAAAAGCATTAGGCCAGGCCATAGGCATAAATGCAAGGTGCACAGGAATACCTTCAACAAAGGGGATATTGGAGGAATAGATATGATTGCTATTATAGATTATGATATGGGGAATCTAAGAAACGTACAAAAAGCCTTACAAAATATAGGGGCAGAATCTATCATTACTAAAGATCCAGTAGAAATTTATGAGGCTGATAAAATTATTCTGCCAGGAGTTGGAGCATTTAAAGATGCAATTTATACTATTAATCATTCAGGGCTTAGAACAGTACTAGATGAGAGCGTGGCTTTTGGTAAACCTTTCCTTGGCATTTGTTTAGGCATGCAGCTTTTATTTGATAGAAGCTATGAAAATGGAACGTATGAAGGGCTAGGCTATATACCAGGAGAAATTGTCAAATTAGATGTGCTACTTAAGGTACCTCATGTAGGATGGAATACGTTAGAAATCACAAAAGAGATGCCGCTTTTTTCAGGGATTAAACAAGAAAGCTATGTTCATTTTGTACATTCTTATCATATGAAAGGAAGCGAACAGTATATTAGTGCGTATACTCAATATGGAGAGCGTTTTGGGGTAGCCGTGCAAAAAGATAATTTATATGGTATGCAGTTTCACCCAGAAAAGAGCGGTGAGGTAGGACTTAAGATTCTAAAAAACTTTGTAAGATTATAAGGAGGATATATGCAGTTATATCCAGCAATTGATTTAAAGGACGGTAAATGTGTCAGGCTGATGCAAGGGGATTATGAAAAGGTAATAATGTTTAGCCATGAGCCTGAAGAAATAGCTAAAAGATGGGAAAGACTTGGCGCAAGCGCTATACACTTTGTAGACCTAGATGGGGCAAGAGAAGGGCATAGTATCAATGAAGTAGCAATTAAGAAGGTGATAGAGGCTGTATCTATTCCTGTCCAAGTAGGAGGAGGGATAAGGACGCTAGAACAGATAGAAGCGAAGCTTAAACTAGGAGCCAGTCGTATTATACTAGGAAGCAGCGCAGTAAAAGATCAAAAGTTACTAGAAGAGGCGCTTTTAAAATTTGGCAGTAAACGTATTATCGTAGGGATAGATGCAAAAGAAGGTTAAGTAGCTATAGAGGGATGGCAAGAAGTAACTAAGGTTTCAGCTCGAAGCTTTTGTAAAAATTTAGCTCAGTTAGGCGTTCAAACGATTATTTATACGGATATTGCTAAAGATGGGATGATGCAGGAAGCTAATATAGAAGAAACACAGAAAATGATTGAGGTAAGTGGTTTAGACATTATTGCCTCAGGCGGAATAAGTACATTAGAAGATTTAAGAAAAGTAGAGGCTATAGGCGCTACGGGGGCTATTATAGGAAAAGCCTTATATATAGGAAGTATTCAGTTAGAAGAAGCTGTGCAGCTTTTTGAGGGGGGATATGGCCATGCTGAGTAAGCGTATTATTCCTTGTTTAGATGTGAGGGCAGGTAGAGTGGTAAACGGTGTTTGTTTTCAAGCACTGATAGATGCAGGTGACCCTGTAGAGATTGCTAAGGCTTATAGTCAAGAAGGAGCAGATGAAATTGTTTTTCTAGATATTACAGCTTCATTAGATGAAAGAAAGACCATGCTAGATGTAGTGGAAAGGACGGCAAGGGAAGTCTTTATACCGCTGACTGTAGGTGGGGGGATTAGCACTTTAGAAGATATTAGAGACTTATTAAATGCAGGGGCAGATAAAGTATCCATTAATTCTGCGGCCATTAGAAATCCAGACTTCGTGCATGAGGCAGCTATGAAGTTTGGCAGTCAGTGTATTGTAGCAGCTATTGATGCGAAAAGAAAAGAAGTAGGAGTAGGTTTTGAAGTCTATAGCCATGGTGGAAGAAGAAAGACTGAATTAGATGCCATTAAGTGGGGAAAGCAATTAGCAGAATATGGAGCTGGTGAGGTACTTCTTACCAGTATGGACTGTGATGGTACTAAAAAAGGATATGATTTGGAACTGACAAGGCTTATGAGTGAGTGTGTAGGTATTCCTGTTATTGCATCAGGAGGCGCTGGTGAAAAGGTGCATTTTTATGAGGCTTTTACAAAGGGGGCGGCAGATGCAGCATTAGCGGCTTCTTTATTTCATTTTAGAGAGTTAGAAATAAGTACACTTAAGCATTATTTAAGTGAGCATGGCATTAATATAAGGATGCTATAAGGGAGGGGAAAGGGTGAATAAGGAGGCCTTTATAGAGTTAGTGAAATTTGATGATAAAGGGTTAGTACCCGTTATTGCACAAGATAGCCATGCTAAGAAGGTGCGTATGCTAGCCTATATGAATCAAGAAGCTTTAAAGAAAACATTAGAGACAGGTAAAGTGCATTACTATAGTCGCACTAGACAGACTTTATGGCTTAAAGGAGAAAGCTCAGGGTGCTTTCAGTATTTAAAGGGCATGAGTATAGACTGTGATGGCGATACGCTTTTAGTGCAGATTGAACAGGAGGGTGGTCCTGCCATACAGGTCATGCTACATGCTTCTACCGAAGTTTAGGAGTAGAGGAAATACATACCATGCCTATTCAAGGGGGAAGTGAGAAAGAAGAAAATTCAGCACTTACTAAGCTTTATAGAACGATTATGGAGCGTAAGCAAAATCCTAAGGAAGGCTCTTATACGAATTATCTCTTTGAGCAGGACATTAACAAGATTTTAAAGAAGGTAGGAGCGGAGGCAGCAGAAGTACTTATTGCCGCCAAGGATCAGAAGAAGGAAGAAACAGTGTTTGAAATAGCAGACCTTTTGTATCATTTAAGTGTTTTAATGGCAGCATAAGACATAAAATGGGAAGATATTGCCATGGAACTTGATAAAAGAAAATAAAGTGTACTATAATGAGCATAGAAACTAAGGAGGCATAGCTATGCATATTGTATTACACGAACCAGAAATACCACAAAATACAGGAAATATTGCGCGTACATGCGCAGCAACAGGTGCCAAGCTGCACCTTATTGAGCCGTTAGGTTTTTCTATTGATGAAAAAGCTTTAAAGCGTGCAGGTCTTGATTACTGGCACCTTTTAGATGTTAAAACGTATAAAAACTTTGAAGAATTTCTAGAAAAGAACAACTATCCTAAAATTTATATGGCTACAACTAAGTCTCAACATACACATGTAGATGTGAAGTATGATGAAGATAGCTATATTATGTTTGGAAAAGAAAGTGCAGGGATTCCAGAGGAGATTTTAGTAAACTACCCAGATACCTGTGTACGTATTCCTATGATTCCAGAGGCAAGATCACTTAATTTATCTAACTCTGTAGCAGTTATTCTTTATGAGGCTTTAAGACAGACAGATTTTAAACTGCTTCAGACAGAAGGAGAACTTCATCGCTTGCATTGGTAAGAAAAATTTCTCTTGATGTATAAAGTAAAAAAAACTGTATCATAATATAACAGTATTTGAAAAATTATACTCAGGAGGAATTATGAGAACATTAAAGATGCATATACTTGTAATGGGACTCATCTTATGTACATGTGTAAATGTATATGCGGCTAATAGTGGAAGTCAAAGTTTATTTCCTAAGTCTCTTGGTATGACTGGTGAGATAGTAGGAAAAGATGTTAATATACGTAATCATCCAGATGTACATTCAGATGTCATTGAGAAGGTAAGTCATAAACCTGTTCAAGTAGTTGGTAAGAATCATGAATGGTATAAGGTTTTAACACAAAACGGGGAAGGCTGGGTGTATAACGCGTACGTAGATGTGCAGCGCGGGGAACTTATTCCTTATGCTAAGGTGAAAGGCGAAGAACTTGTAGAGTACGGCTTACAGTTTCTAGGTACACCTTATGTATGGGGTGGTAATAACTTAATGGGCGGTGTAGACTGCTCAGGCTTTACCCAACAAGTATTTGGTGCTTTTGATATTGATATCAGTAGAGTTTCTTATATGCAGGCCCTAGACGGTGAAGAAGTAGATAAGAATGAATTAAGAACAGGCGACCTTATTTTCTTTGATACAACAGGTATCAATAATGGTCAGATTTCACATGTGGGTATCTATATGGGAGATGACAAGTTTATTCACTCAGAAAGTACAAGAGGTGTGACTGTTAGTCATTTAAGCAGTCGTTATTATACACGCAACTATGTAAAAGCCATTCGTGTGCTTTAATTTGCAAAGAGAGGAGGCTACTTAGCAAGTAGCCTCTTTTTTTGTTTTCAAAAACTCAAAAGT
>JAHLFD010000181.1:0-2639 GCA_018883975.1 Candidatus Niameybacter stercoravium | reverse complement strand
TACTCTCTTCCTAACTGACCATGCTCTAGGTAATGCTAGATAACTAACTAGTCCTAGCACCATATAAATCGTAAAATGTGCTAGTTTCCTGGTCACTACTACAGGATTACTTCCTATGATAATATGGGAATCTGTCTGTCATACTAGGTATTATTTTAAGTCCTATTGGCATTAGTGTTTCTATCTATATCAAGATGTTATTTACCAAAACACGAATAGATGCCTTAACAGGTATTTATAATCATGAGGCTTGTGAGCGATTGGCTGCCAAATATTTAAACTCAAAAATATTTCAAAATATATTGCCTTCCTCATCGATATTGATTATCTTAAATAAATTAATGCTCGCTTTGGTCATAAAACAAGAGATTATTTCTTAATAGAGTTTGCTAACCTATTAAGAAAAACCTTCTCTAAACAAGCTATTATCTCTCGACTAGGAGGAGATAAATTTATTGTACTTATGAAAAACATTGATGAATGCACTATGTAGTAGGTGGTTGAAAATTTAGAAAAGCTCTGCCACACCATGCATCAGGAAATAGAACATATGGGCAGTATCAAGAAAAAGACACTACATTCTTATAGTAAGCAGCGGACCTGCTCCAAGAATATAGTGTCTTTTTTAATTTTCCTCATGATTATCACTCTTGGCGAGATACCTTGCCTTACGCCTTACTATCATTTTTTATAGTTTTATTTTAAAAGTTCATTAATCTCACTAAGTACCTCTTCTACCTTTCCAAACTTTTCAAGTAGTTTCCATCTTGTATAATAAACTTCTCCCTTACTAATATATGCCATATCAATAGGATGACAATTCATAAAATCCTTGCTCTTGTTTATATATTTAAGGGCCTTTGGTAAATCATCTTTTTTACTTGCAAAAATAATAGCAGCATTCATATAGCCCCATACTATCTCTTCTATTATCTCTTCTAAACCATTCTCATTTCTGTCTTTTAACACCCGTTCAATATTTTCCTCAGTCAGTACAGTCTTGTAAATTTTCAGTGCTTCTTCATACTCATTAGGTAATAATCGATCAATAAATTTTGCTATCTGTAAGTCAGCTTTAAATTCATCTTGTTCTTGAAGTAACATATTAAATATAGTTGACGGCATTCCTAATGGATTTTTTTCTTTTAAAACTGCTACCCACTTTTCTAATTCTTCTCTTTTCATAATCTATTCCTCCCCATTTAGGTTCAGACTATGCACTAAGTCTATTATATAAACTTAACATATTCTTAACTTTTACCTTATTTCTACTCCTCATTCATCTTTTACTTCAGCCATGTATTTTTTATTGTCTCAAGACTTACATCTGGTATTTTACTGGGCTGCTCTCTATTTTCAGATGTTTCATTTGATAAAGTTCTAATACTTTACGTGCTTTAGGATAATCAGTATATGGTATTGATATGCTTTTTCCCTTTTTATTTTCTTATATATTAAAGTATTTACAAGGATTTGCTTCTCCTTGTTTATATAAATTCCTTACGTTTTTACCTACATATTTCTCTCTAATTTCCTCATGGGCGACTTGTCCCCTAAATGCAATTCTACCTTTCTCTTCCACCTCATACCACTTTAGATTTTCATAAACTTCTTTGACTTCACCTTGCACAACTGCCAAAACATAATCTGCCTTTTTTGCTCGATCTATAGATAGAGACCAACAGTAGCTTGTTACTTTAAATAATTCCTCCTTTGACATACCTTCTCGATATTCTTTATTAATTTTAATAGTAATTACTTTTTCATCTATTTGCTTGATTTCTTCTGTTTTCTGAGCAAATTCTTGATTTTCTCTGTTTTCCTGCTCTACTTGAGCTTCCAATACTTTTCTTTCTTTCTCTGTATGTTCTACAGCCTCAAATAAATATACGATTGGATTTTGTCCTTGTGCCTTAGAGTAATGATTGATCGTTTTACCTACATAATGTTCCCAAATGTCTTTTGGCGCTGGACATCCTTCAAAAGCAACACGTTTAGGTTTATATAATGATTCTGCTCTTTCATCATCAATCCATTTCTCAGGTTCAAACACACCTCGAATAATTCCATTAACTACTGCTAATACATAAGTTACTTTCTTGGCATTTGCTTTACTTAATCTCCAGTATTTACGAGTTGCTTCATACATCTCATCTACCGTCATATCTCTTCTATAAAGTTGGTTAATTTTAATCACCAATACATCATGTACAATATGTGCTTCTTGCGCTCCTATCTTAATCTCTAATTCTTCACATGAAATTTTACCACGCTCTACATGATGACCTTTTACTTCGTTCTGTAAGCAATCTAAACCCAAGCCATCAATAAGGGCTGCCTCTACTTCTAAAGCTACTGATTCTTCTAAGCCATAACGTATGATATAATGCTCCACCTCCATACCTGCTGCTTGAATCTCACGTATTAAATCTAACTTATTAGAGTGGTCATCTTTTTTATCTTTAGCTTCTCTTACATGTGTATAAACCCTATTATCTTTTCCTTTACCTATGTAAAAAATTTCATTAGTTCTTGGATCCACTAAGCAATATACATAATAACCTATTTTTTCCATTGTTACTTCTGAAAACATTTTAGCCACCCCTTTTTTGTTTGTTTCTTTTCTAGTATTAAGATTA
>JAHLFD010000180.1:0-7681 GCA_018883975.1 Candidatus Niameybacter stercoravium | reverse complement strand
GATATATTAAGGTCTCAATTTATGTTCTTTATAGCAGGGCTTGGACTTATGATTTTGGCTATGTCTATAGACTATCACCTATTAGGAGAATGGTATTTGCCTATTTATATTTTGATGAATATTGTACTGATTGCTGTATTCTTCCTTGGTAAAAATGTTAACGGAGCGACAAGATGGATTCAAGTTGGCCCCATGACTATACAGCCTTCTGAATTTGCCAAGATTGGTTGTATTTTATGTACAGCAAAAATGTTAGAGAAGTATAATGATAAAATAAATAGTATTCCTTCTCTTCTTATTATTGGACTATTTCATTTTGTGCCTTTTATTCTTGTAAATAGACAGCCCAATTTATCAACCAGTCTTGTCATTTTAGGGATTCTAGTGATACAATTATTTATAAGTAAACTAGACTTTAAAGTAATGTTTATGACGGCAGGTGTAGGCGCCGTAGTGTCAGGTATTGCACTCGCCTATATTATTGGGAATCCAAATCAAAAACTTCTTCCAGATTATCAACGTAACCGTATTGTGACTAAAATACAGGGAGGGGATAACCTGGCAGAAAACTATCAAACGAATCAGTCCGTTCATGCTATTGGTTCAGGAGGACTCGAGGGGAAAGGTTTATATCAAGGTGCTATTAGTCAGCTGAATTACTTACCAGAGTCTCACAATGACTTTATTGTAGCCATTATTGCAGAGGAGTTTGGTTTTATAGGTATATTAATCGTACTAGGTATTATTCTCTTTATGATTGCTAGGGGGCTTTGGATTGCACATGCTGCCCCGGATAATTTTGGTAGATTTATTATTGCAGGCTATATGGGTATGATTGCCATGCAAACCTTTGTAAATATGGGGGTTGTAACAAGCTTATTACCTAATACAGGCTTACCTTTACCTTTTATTAGCTATGGTGGAAGCTCATTATGGGCAAATATGATTGGTATAGGATTAGTGTTAAATGTTGGGATGAGAAAAGAAAAATCAATGTTTTAGGAGGTAAGTTGATGAATATCGGACTTATAGCACATGATGCTAAAAAGAAACTTATGGAAAACTTTACAATTGCCTACAGACATATATTAGCGAAACACACTTTATATGCCACAGGCACAACAGGTAGGTTAGTAGAAGAAGCAACTAACTTAAATATTTACAAATATTTAGCAGGTCATCTGGGTGGTGCACAACAGCTTGGGGCTCAAATTGCACATAACCAGTTAGATATGGTTATTTTCTTAAGAGACCCTGTTACTCAAAAAGTACATGAGCCAGACGTGGGTGCTTTAGAGAGACTATGTGATATCCATAATATTCCTATAGCGACCAATCTCGCAACAGCTGAACTTTTAGTAAAAGCTCTTGAAAGAGGAGACTTAAGCTGGAGAGAAGTCATAAGATAAAAAAGACTTAAACAAGTCTTTTTTTTATGGATATTTATAGATGCTAAACTAAGGTTTAAATATAAAAGAAATACAACACGTATTTCATTAATTGGAGGACAAAAATGACTATTTTATCAGATCATATTTTAAAGCAAGTTGATAAGCCAGCGAGATATATTGGTGGTGAAATTAATGCCTATAACAAAGACTTATCTCAAATAGATATACGCTTTGCTTTTGCATTTCCAGATGTTTATGAAGTTGGGATGAGCCACTTAGGAATGCAAATTCTTTATCATTTCTTAAATAGACGTGAAGATACATTCTGTGAACGTGTTTTCTCACCATGGGTAGACATGGAGAAAATCATGAGAGAAAAACAAATGCCACTTTTCTCTTTAGAAACACATTCAACTATTAAAGATTTTGATTTTGTAGGTTTTACACTTCAATATGAAATGAGTTATACAAATGTCTTAAATATGCTTGATTTAGCAGGTATTCCACTTTTAAGTAAAGATAGAAAAGAGGATGATCCAATTATCGTAGCAGGCGGTCCATGTGCGTATAACCCAGAACCTCTTGCTCCGTTTATAGACTTCTTCTATATTGGTGAAGGAGAACTTGCTTATGACGAGATTCTTGACCTTTACAAAGCATATAAAAAAGAAGGACGTACAAGAACTGAATTTTTAGAAGCACTTCTTGAAATTGAAGGGATGTATGTACCTTGTTTCTATGAAGAAGTTTATAAAGAAGATGGCACAATTTTAGAGAAGAAACCGCTTCATCCAAAAGCAAAAACTAAAATTCGTAAACTCATTATGCCAGATATGGATGATGTATATTATCCAACAACACAAGTTATTCCTTGGATTCAAGCGGTACATGATCGTGTAACACTGGAAATGTTTAGAGGTTGTTTAAGAGGTTGTCGTTTCTGTCAGGCAGGTATGATCTATCGTCCAGTACGTGAAAAGTCGAAAGATGTACTTTTAGGCTATGCAGAAAAACTTTTAGCTTCTACAGGCTATGAAGAAATCAGTTTAGCATCTCTTAGTACAAGTGACTATAAAGATTTAGAGCCATTTGCAAATGAACTTGTAGAACTTTGCGAGAAAGAATGTGTTAACATTTCTCTGCCATCACTTCGTATTGATGCTTTCTCTGTAGACCTTATGCAAAAAGTACAAGAAGTAAGAAAGAGTAGCTTAACTTTCGCACCAGAAGCTGGGACTCAGCGTATGCGTGATGTAATCAATAAAAATATTACAGAAGAAGAAATCTTAAGAGGATGTGACCTTGCCTTTAATGGAGGCTGGAATCGCGTTAAACTTTATTTCATGCTAGGACTTCCAGGTGAAACACCTGAAGATGTAGTAGGTATTGCAAACCTTGCTGAAAGCATTGTAAGCACATACTACAATATTGATAAGTCTAAACGTCAAGGAGCACTTCAACTTGTTGTAAGTACATCTTGTTTCGTACCAAAAGCCTTTACACCATTCCAATGGGAACCACAAGATACATGTGAAAGTTTCATTGAGAAACATGTTATGCTTAAACGTGCTATTTCAAGCAAACAAATTAAATACAATCATCATGATGCTAAAACAAGTGTGTTAGAAGCTGTTATTGCAAGAGGAGATAGAAGAGTAGCAGGTCTTATTTATGAAGCATTTAAATTAGGTTGTACATTTGATAGCTGGAGTGAACATTTTGATGGAGAGAAATGGAATGAAGCAGCACGTCTTTCAAATGTAGACTTTGCTTTCTATGCGAATAGAAGACGTGAATATGATGAAGTATTCCCATGGGATCATATTGACATTGGTGTAACAAAGAACTTCCTTATCCGTGAGAGCAAGAAAGCACATGAAGCTGTAACAACACCACAATGTCGTGAGAAGTGTTCTGGATGTGGGGCAAGTAAGTTTAATAAAGGAGTATGTTATGAGAACTAGATTAAAATTTACAAAACAAGGCTATGTAAAATTTGTAGGCCATTTAGATACAATCAGAATGTTTCAAAGAGCAATTAGAGTAGCGCGTCTTCCAATTTCTTATTCACAAGGATTTAATCCACATGCAAAAGTATTCTTTGCCCTTCCTTTATCAGTGGGTGTAGGAAGCTGTGGGGAGTATATGGACATGCTTACAGATACAGATATTCATGTAGAAGAGGCTGTAGCAACTTTAAATACTATTTTGCCAGAAGGTATTAAAATTGTAGAAGCTTCAGTGATTAAAGAGGGAACACCTTCTCTGATGAGCTTAGTAACAGCTGCAGACTACCGCATCACTTTTGAAAAGAATCAGCTTACACCTGAACAAATTGAAGGTGCAAAAGAAAGATTAAATGCCTCTGAACTTGTTGTACTTAAAAAAGGTAAGAAGAAAACAAAAGAGGTAGATATTAAACCACTTATTCATCAGGTGGAGATTAAAGAAGAAGAGAATGGCACAATCTTTGAAGTAAAGATTGCGGCAGGTAGTATGGAAAACTTAAATGTAGACCTTCTTTTAAAATCTTTATTACAAGTAGAACTTGAAGGTATGGTTTATGCTATAGAGAGAGAAGAACTCTATGCAACTACAGAAGAGGGGCATCTTAAGCCATTAAGTGAGGTTGGAGCAGAAAATGCATAAGCAAATCCTTATTGATGATGCTTTAAGTTTTATGCGTATTGGGGTGCTGAGTGAAGGTACTTTGCATCAAGTTTATATACAAGATGAGGAAGATGTGCTTAGTCAGAATACAGTTGTGCAAGGACAGGTTCAAAAAGTTGTAAAGAATCTTAAAGCAGCTTTTATTGACTTTGGAAAAGATAAAAATGGTCTTTTGCATTTTTCAGGAGTACCTGAAACTTATCTTAAACATTTACAGCCAGGTATGCGTCTACCTGTTCAAGTTCAAAAAGAAAATAAAGGTGAAAAAGGAGACCGTCTAACAGCGATGGTCAGTATACAGGGTTACTATTTAGTAGCCCTTCCTTTTGAAGCAGGTATTCAAATTTCTAAAAAAATTAGAGATAAGCATATAAAAGCAGAACTAAGAAGCTGGATTGAAGAAGTAGCTTTAGAGGACGTAGGCTTTATTGTACGTACTAATGCAGAGAAAGCCTCTAGGGAAGAGCTGCTAGATGAAGCAACTTTTTTGCTTGAGAAAGTAAATCAGTTTAGAAAAATGAAAGATGCCATGCAAAAAGGGACAACACTTATAGAAATGGACCCTCTGTATTGGCAAGTTATTAAAGAGCATGTAACGCCAGAAGATTCAGTAGAAATCATTTGTAATAATGAACAGATTCTAAAGAATGTAGAAGAAAGACAGAAAGTGTTCTTAAAAAATGTAGAATTCACTTATAAAATTTATCCTTATTGTGAGAATATTTTTAGACTATTTAGTATAGAAAAAGATTTTATGGATATACTCAAGAGAAAGATTTGGCTTAAAAACGGCGGTAATATTGTAGTAGACTATACGGAAGCTATGACTGTAATTGATGACAATAGTGCTAAAGCTATAGAAGGTAAAAATAGTAGCGTGGCAGTACGTAAGCTGAATGAGCTAGCTATAGAAGAAAGTCTTTATCAGATTATGAGACGCAATCTATCAGGTATTATTATTATAGATTTAGTAGACCTTAAGTCAAAGGAAGACCGTATACTGCTTTATGAATTTGCTAAGGAGCGTTTTATGACATTAGACGGAAGACGTTCTAAGATCTATCCCCTTACTGAATTAGATTTGCTGCAAATTACACGTACCAAGAAGTATCTGCCTATTCATCAAAAGCTTAAAACTGCTGAGGGAGAATACCATTTTAATTATATCTTTTTTGAGATTGAGCAAAAAATCAAGCTAACTGCAAGTGAAACAGCTATGAACCAAATCTATCTTTACTGTCATGATGAACTTTTAACTTGGATTAAAACTACCGAGAAGGATAGACTTATAGAGGAAACTTATGGTATTAAACTTCATCTTATAGAAAAAAAGGCACTTTCAAAAAGAAGTTATGAAATCAAATATCATCTTGCATAAATAAGTTGACATGATACAAGTAGTATGATATATTAATGAAGTGTTTTAGCCGCACGGAGAGGTTTTGAAACTATTTATAGTACCACATCCGGCGAGTTTACGGTTTAAGGAGGTGTACAGATGTACGCAATTATTGAAACAGGTGGCAAACAATACAAAGTTGAAGTTGGCACAAGCTTATTCGTTGAAAAATTAAACGTAGCAGCTGGTGAAACAGTTACTTTCGACAAAGTATTAGTTGTATCTAAAGATGACAAAGTTGTAGTAGGTAGCCCAGTTGTTGCAGGTGCAGCAGTTAAGGCTGAGGTTGTAGAAGAAGGCAAAGGTCCTAAGATCATTGTTTACAAATACAAATCTAAAAAATCTTACCACAAAAAACAAGGTCATCGTCAACCTTTCACAAAAGTGAAAATTACTGCTATTGAAGCGTAATTCCTATGATTCGAGTAGACCTTTATTATGATAAAGAATGTCTAACAGGCTTCAGATTATCTGGACATGCAGGCTATGCTGACCATGGAGAGGATATTGTCTGTAGTGCTGTAAGCATTCTTGTGATTAATACTATTAATGCACTAGAAGCATTAACTACCGAAATAGTTACACTAAACAGTGTAAAACAATCTGAGGGCATTATTGATTGTGCTTTTCCAAAGCGTAAGCAAGGTGCACCAGATGAAAAAGCAACGCTTCTTTTAGATGCGATGCTAATGGGCCTTAGGTCTGTTGAACAAATGTACGGAGAATACATTATAATAAAAAATAAATCACTTTAAAACTCAGGAGGTGGATTAAATGATGCGTTTAGACCTTCAGTTTTTTGCTCATAAAAAAGGGGTTGGATCTACAAAAAATGGTCGTGACTCTGAATCAAAACGCTTAGGCGCTAAAAGAGCAGATGGACAAATCGTAAAAGCTGGTAACATCTTATATCGTCAAAGAGGTACTAAAATTCATCCAGGCGTTAACGTAGGCCGTGGTGGAGATGATACTCTTTTTGCTTTAGTTGATGGTAGAGTTAAATTTGAACGTAAAGGCAGAGACAAAAAACAAGTTTCTGTATATCCAGTAGCACAAGAAGCGTAATAGAGATATACTTGAAGGTTTCAACATCTGTTGAAACCTTCTTTTTATTAAGCGAGTGAAAAATGAATTTTAACATACACTATAGATGAAAGGAGTGAGACAATGTTCGTAGATAACGTGAAAATATTTGTTAAATCAGGAAAAGGCGGAGATGGACATGTTTCTTTTAGAAGAGAGAAATATGTACCAAATGGTGGTCCAGACGGTGGAGATGGAGGCCGTGGTGGACATATCATTTTCCAAGTTGACCCTGGTATGAATACTTTAATGAACTTCAGACATAAAAGACACTATAAAGCTGAAAACGGTGAAGATGGAGGCAAAAAACGTTGCCATGGTAAAGATGGAGCGGATTTAATTATAAAAGTTCCACAAGGAACTGTTATAAAAGAAGCAGAGACCGGAAAAATTATTGCTGACCTTCACAAAGTTGATGATAAACAAGTTATCTTCAGAGGCGGTTACGGTGGCCGTGGTAATCAGCATTTTGCCACACCAACAAGACAGGCACCAAAATATGCAGAAAAAGGCCGTCCTGCTAAAGAATATTGGGTTACACTTGAGCTAAAAATGATTGCGGATGTAGGTCTTGTAGGCTATCCAAACGTAGGGAAATCTACACTACTTTCAATGGTAAGTAATGCACAGCCTAAAATTGCAAACTACCATTTCACAACTTTATCACCAAACTTAGGAGTTGTTTCTAATCAATATGGTAAACAATTCGTTATGGCTGATATTCCTGGACTTATTGAAGGGGCTGCTGAAGGTGTAGGTCTTGGACATGACTTCTTAAGACACGTAGAACGTACAAAAGTACTTGTACATGTAGTAGATGCTTCAGGAAGCGAAGGGCGTGACCCAGTTGAAGATATTCATGCAATCCAAAGAGAATTAAATCAATATAACCCTGAGATTATTGAGACTAAACCACAAATTATCGCAGCGAATAAGATGGATATTGAAGGGGCTGAAGAAAATCTTGAGCGTCTTAAAGAAGCTTTTGAACCAGAAGGGCTTAAAGTGATTCCAATTTCAGCAGCAGCAAATGATAATTTACAAGTTTTATTAGAAGATGTAAGTAACCTACTTGCAACTGTACCAGATGAAGTTATTGTATTTGAACCTGACTTCGAAGAAGAGCAAACCATTGATC
>JAHLFD010000179.1:0-11009 GCA_018883975.1 Candidatus Niameybacter stercoravium | reverse complement strand
CTATAAGTTGGTCAGCAGGAGATGTCGAAACCAAGGCATAACCTAACACAATTTCACCGCCCTACGATGCTAAAGCTTGAACGATGAGATTAGTAAGGGTACCCCTTTTTGTCATTGTGATGCTTTGGCGAAGGGGTTTTTTTATGTTCATTTATTAAGGAGGTGAGGAAAATGGAATCAGGAAGTAGTAGTATGGGCACGGGATCGGATAATGGTAGGAGAACGGTTCCATTTTCCTGCCATACAATTTTAAAACTGAATATTTCTCTATTAAAATAACTGAGTTATCGGATTTCGTGTCTTTCCAAATCTAAATTTAATTCAATAAAATGATTGGGGGATAAAGACATGAAAAAAAGCATTTTAAGAAAGCAAAAAGCAAGAAGAGTTGATAGACAAGAGTTGCAGGCTATCAGTATTAATAAATGGCTATTAAATGTAGCAGCTAAAAATAAGGAACTTATTTTAGAGAGCTTTAATACTTCTCTCAATGGACTTGATGAGATGCAAGTTATAAAACTAAGGGAAGAATGGGGAGATAATACAATCACTCATGAGCAAAAAGATTCTTTAGCTAAAAGACTTGCACGAGCATTTATTAATCCCTTTACTATTGTACTATTTATATTAGCAACCATTTCAGCTTTTACAGATATTATTCTTGCAGGACCAGGAGAATCAGATTTTACAACAGTAACGATTGTTTTAACCATGGTTACGATTAGCGGTATACTTCGTTTTGTTCAAGAAACAAGATCAAGCCAGGCTGCAGAGCGATTAAGTGCAATGGTTAAGACAACTACTTACGTGCAAAGAGAGCAAGTAGGTAAGGTGGAGATACCACTTGAAGAAGTAGTAAATGGAGATATTGTTTGTTTATCAGCAGGTGATATGGTGCCAGCTGATATGAGAATTATAGAAGCAAAAGATTTATTTATAAGTGAATCAGCTCTTACAGGAGAAAGTGAACCAGTAGAAAAGGTAGCACAGAGCATAAGAGGTATGCAGTATAAAACACCAATGGAATGTCCTAATTTAGCGTTTATGGGGACCAATGTCATAAGTGGCACAGCTTTAGGTGTTGTAGTAGCTACTGGTGACCATACTATATTTGGTAATTTATCAAAGACTATTATTGAAACGAAAACAGTATCTAACTTTGAGCGCGGGGTAAATTCAGTTTCGTGGCTTTTAATTAGATTTATGATGGTTATGGCACCAGTTGTACTGTTTGTGAATGGCTTTACAAAAGGTGATTGGATGGAGGCAGTACTTTTTGCTCTATCTGTGGCAGTAGGATTAACACCTGAAATGCTGCCAATGATTGTTACAACAAGTCTAGCTAAAGGTTCAATTGAAATGGGGAAGAAGAAAACCATTGTAAAAAACCTTAATGCCATTCAAAATTTTGGTGCCATGGATGTGTTATGTACAGATAAAACGGGAACTTTGACACAAGATAAAGTAGTTTTAGAATATCATCTTGATATTCACGGTAATGAAGATGAACGCGTTTTAAGACATGCATTTATGAATTCTTATTATCAAACAGGATTACAGAATTTAATGGATGTTGCAATTATTGATTTTGCAGAAAAAATGGGTAAAAAAGATTTATTTGCTATTTATAATAAAGTAGATGAAATTCCTTTTGATTTTCAAAGACGTCGTATGAGCATTGTTTTAGAAGATGAGAATGGAAAAACTCAGCTCATTACTAAAGGTGCGGTTGAGGAAATGCTGGGTATAAGTGCCTATGCTGAGTATAAGGGAGAAGTTAAAGCTCTTACTGAAGAAATTAAAAAAGAAATTTTAGAGACAGTAGACAAGCTTAATGATACCGGGATGAGGGTTATAGCTGTAGCTCAAAAAACAAATCCATCAGTAGAAGGTGTATTTTCTGTTCAAGATGAGTCAGATATGGTTCTTATGGGCTATTTGGCATTTTTAGATCCACCAAAAGAAAGTACCAAGAAGGCTATAGAATCCTTAAAGGAGTATGGCGTAGCTGTAAAAGTTTTAACAGGGGATAATGAAAGAGTTACAAAATCTGTTTGTAAACAAGTAGGATTAAGTGCAGATAAAATTCTCCTTGGTAAAGAGATTGAAATAATGAGTGATGAAGTCTTAGCACAGGAGGTAGAGAATAACCATATCTTCGCTAAACTTTCACCTCAGCAAAAATCAAGAATCGTAAGAGTGTTAAGAAATAATGGCCATGTTGTTGGCTTTATGGGAGACGGCATCAACGATGCAGCTGCCATGAAGGAAGCAGATGTTGGAATCTCAGTAGATACAGCAGTAGATATTGCTAAAGAATCAGCTGATATTATTCTTTTAGAAAAAGATTTAAATGTGCTGGAAGATGGCGTTATTGAAGGAAGAAAGACCTTTGGTAATATGATTAAGTATATTAAAATGACTGCAAGTTCAAACTTTGGAAATATGTTTTCAGTCTTAGTAGCAAGTGCATCCTTACCATTTCTTCCAATGCGTTCTATTCAGCTTATTGTACTCAATCTTATTTATGATATTTCTTGTATCTCTATACCTTGGGATAACATGGATGAAGATTTTTTAAAGAAACCTAGAAAATGGGATGCTTCATCTATTGGTAAGTTTATGCTATGGATTGGGCCAATCAGTTCAGTATTTGATATTACAACTTATATTTTGATGTTCTTTGTAATTTGTCCAATGGTTTGTGGAGGTTATTACAATGATCCAGGTGTAGATAAAGCTTTATTTATGGCACTTTTTAATGCAGGATGGTTTGTAGAATCTTTATGGTCTCAAACACTTGTTATCCATATGATTAGAACACCTCAAATACCATTTATTCAAAGTAGGGCATCGCTGCCAGTAACGCTTATTACAACCCTCGCTATATTGGTAGGAACCTTTATTCCTTATACAACAGTAGGAACAGCTCTGGGAATGTATAGGATGCCACCTATTTATTTTGTATGGTTAATAGGTACTATACTTTGCTATATGATATTAGCCACCTTATTAAAGAAAATGTATGTAAGAAAATATGGTGAATTACTTTAATAGGATGGGGTGAGAAAAATGAATAAAAAAGCTTTAGTAATATCTATAGATCAAAAACTATGTGAATGGCTCTACCACGAGCTTAAAGAAGGTAATAGCAATATTGAAGCTGCTAATGATTTATTAGAAGGGCTTAGTGGATTAAAGGAAAATGAGTATGGTTCGTTAATTATAAATAAGATGGATGCTGTGTCTTATGAGTATGGGCAGATAGAAAAAATAAAATGTGGTGATTTACTAATAGATGGTGCCAATAGAAGTGTTTATTATAGAGATCAGATCATACAGCTTACACCAAAAGAGTTTGATATTCTCTATCTCTTAGCGAGTAATAAAGGAAAGGTCTATTCAAAACATCAGATTTATAATAATGTCTGGAAAGAGAGTTACACCTTTGATGATAGTAATATTATGGCCCATATAAGAAAGCTAAGAAAAAAGATTGAGCCTAATCCAAAGAATCCTATATTCATACTCACTGTCTGGGGAGTAGGCTATAAATGTAATGGTAACGTAGAGTAGAGAGAACAGTATTTTTCAAAGAATACAAAACTTATACGTGTTGAAGCTTTTAGCTAGTGGTAGTATAATGCTTATACTTAAAAAAATACGTAATGAGGAAATAAGATGAATAAAAGAGATACTTGGCAGTATCATATGATATGGTATACCTATAAGCGAAAAGCAGTTTTAGTAGATGAAGTAGAAAGAAGACTTGTGGAACTTATTAATCAGTTAGGTAATGAGTTATGTATTATTTTAGAGAAGATAGAGGTAATGCCGGATACACTTTCATTAACAGTTACTTCAAAAGAGCAGCTCAATATAACTAAAATGCTTAAAAACATGGCAGGAGATTTATGGGATAAGGAATATATTATAACCACTATGAATCAAAATCCTTCAGAGGCAGATATTAGAATAGAAAAGATTTTAGATCATTTATGGTCAGCAGAGTACTATGATTTAGATGAAGGGGTAACAGATGACCTAGATGCTTTTAAAAAGTATTTAATTCATAAAAATTTAGGGATTGTAGATTATGGAGAACGTGTTTTCTTAATCGATACAGAAGCACTGAATCAGGAAATTAACCTAAATTGTTTCGAATGTACAAAGATTCATAAGTATGGATGCTGCTGCGGTAGCCCTTGTGATTTAAGTGTTAAAAATAGGAAAAATTTTATACAGCATATGCCTAAGATAATAGAAGAAATGAAAAGCTTAGATGAACGTTACTCTAAAGAGATAGAATCATTAGGGGGGGTTTTAGGAGAAAAAGGTGCTATTCGTGAATGCGAGGGGCGTTGTTCTTTGCTGGTAGAGCATGAAGGTGTATGGAAATGCTTAGCCCATAAGTATGCATTAGAGCAGCATATTCCTATTTATGATTTATGTCCTTTATCTTGTTTAATGTATCCTTTAGAAATAATAGAGCTGATTACAGATAAACAGAAAAAAATTATTTTGCTTACGTCAGCTCTTGATGAAGACTTTGCAAAAGAATATGGTAGATGGGGAAGTTATAAGACGCTAGATGTAGAGCTTAGATGCATTCATAAAGAGGCGCATAATACGATTTTTAAAGAAAAAGATTATAGGCCAGTTTATGAGGTAAATAAAAATTTACTAATCCATGAATTTGGTGATGAAGTCTATAAAGGCATAGAAGAGATAGTTAATTAATAAATGACCTAGAACTTAAAAATATTTTTAAGTTCTAGGTCATTTATTTGTATAAAAATAACTATTAAATTATGTAAAAAAGTAAAAATTTAAACTATATGTATAAGATATTGAATTAAAAAGAGGTTTGTTTAACGGTAAAATGAATATAAGTTGATCGAGATAATCGGCTTATTTAAACAATGGGGGTGAAGCTTTTGAGTGATAAATTACTTGTCATGGAGGGAATAGATAAATCATTTCCAGGTGTGCGGGCTTTAGATAATTGTAGGTTGGATTTAAATGCTGGAGAAGTGTTAGCACTTGTAGGTGAAAATGGTGCAGGGAAATCAACTCTCATGAAAATCCTAACAGGTGTTTATACCAAAGATGCAGGAAGAATTATTTATAAAGGAAAAGAAGTGGATATTTCTAGTACTAAAGTTGCACAGGGGTTAGGGATTAGTATTATCCATCAGGAATTAAATTTAGCGCCACACTTAACTGCTGCTCAAAATATCTTTATAGGAAGAGAATTTATGGGAGCAGGGAAAATGTTTGTAGATGATAAAGTTGCAAACAAAAAAGCACAAGAGATTTTTGGCAGAATGAACCTTGACCTAGATCCGAAAGTAAAGGTAGATACACTAACTGTTGCTAAACAACAAATGGTAGAAATTGCGAAAGCACTCTCTTTTGATTCTTCTATTCTAATTATGGATGAGCCGACTGCTGCGCTGACAGATGCAGAGATAGAAGAGCTCTTTAAAATCATTAAAGATTTACAAGCTAAAGGGGTTGCCATTGTTTACATATCACACAGAATGGAAGAATTAAAGAAAATTAGTGATCGTATTACGATTATGCGTGATGGCTGCTATGTAAATACTGTTAGTACAAAGGATGTAAGTCTTGATGAAATCATTAGTATGATGGTAGGACGTACTATTTATCATGATCCTAGAGGCAGTAGTAAAAATAGTAAGGGAGAAGTGGTATTAGAAGTCAAAAATCTCAATAGAGGCAAAACTATAAAAGACGTAAGCTTTAAGTTACATAAAGGAGAAATTTTAGGATTTGCAGGACTTATGGGAGCAGGAAGAACAGAAGTAGCCAGAGCTATATTTGGAGCGGATAAAGTAGAGGGGGGTAAGATTTTAATCAAAGGAAAAGAAGTTAAAATCTATCAACCCAAAGATGCTGTAGAACATGGTATAGGTTATCTTTCAGAAGATAGAAAACGTTATGGTCTTACGGTTGGTGAAACAGTAGAAGAGAATGTATCTCTTGCCTCGGTAGATAGGTTCACAAAGTATGGATTTACAAACTTTAAAACCATTACGAAACTGACAAATGATTATATTAGTAAATTAGCCATAAAGACACCAAGTAGTAGACAGACGGTGAAAAATCTATCAGGAGGAAATCAACAAAAAGTTGTTATTGCAAAATGGCTTTTAAGAGATTGTGACGTATTAATTTTTGATGAACCTACACGAGGAATAGATATTGGTGCTAAAAGTGAAATCTATAATTTATTATCCGAGCTTGTACAAGAAGGAAAGTCTATTATTATGATTTCTTCAGAGCTTCCAGAAATATTGCGTATGAGTGACCGTGTCATTGTTATGTGTGAAGGTAGAGTGACGGGTGAACTTGCTATAGAAGATGCCAATCAAGAAACAATCATGAAATGTGCAACAAATAGAGAAAATTAAAGGGGGATTAGTTATGGCCAATTTAAATATACCTGTTAACCAAGGAAAAACTGAGAAAAAAGGGTTAGGAAACCTTTTAAATGGTAATGCTGCACAAAAAGTATTAGCGTTTGCAGCACTTATTATTTTATTTATATTCTTTTCAATAGCATCAGAATTCTTTTTAACAGCTAATAATGTTATTTCTATTATGTTAGCAACTTGTGTAAATGGTATTTTAGCATTAGGTGTAACGTTTATTATTATCACGGGAGGTATTGACCTATCTCTAGGAACTGTTATGACTTTTTCTTCAGTTATGGCTGCAGTAAGTATTAGTAATTGGGGCTTACCACTTTGGGTAGGGTGTATTATTGCTGTTGCAACTGGTGCATTTTGCGGATGCATTACAGGTACGCTTATTTCTAAGCTTAAACTGCCACCATTCATTGCAACACTAGGTATGATGATGGTAACTAAGGGACTATCTCTTGTTATTTCAGATGCAGCACCTGTATATTTTCCGGATAAAACACCAGAAAATCCTAGCGCATTTGTATTTAGAGATATTGCTTTAGGAAATGGTATTCAATTTGGAGATGTTGTTATTCCTAATGCAGTATGGATTTTCTTAGTAATGATTATTATTGCAACTATTATTTTAAATAAAACAAAACTTGGTCGTTATGATTTTGCAATTGGTAGTAATGAAGAAGCAACAAGATTATCAGGAGTTAACGTTAATGCATGGAAAATTGCTATCTACACACTTGGTGGTGCTTTTGTAGGGGTTGCAGGTATTGTTATGGCATCTCGTTTAGGATCAGCACAGCCAGCACTTGGTCAGGGTTATGAATTAGATGCGATTGCTGCTGTAGTTATTGGAGGAACTTCTCTTAGTGGTGGTTCTGGAACAATCTTAGGAACAGTTATTGGTGCATTTATTATGAGTACATTAACAAATGGCTTAAAGGTTATGGCTGTACCACAACAATGGCAGACAGTTATCATTGGTGTTGTGCTGATTGTATCTGTATTACTTGACTTAATGCGTAGAAAACAGAAAAACTGATTCTAGATTCTCGAAAGAGGATGAAGAATAGAGGCATATTAAAAAAATGAGGGAGGAAATGAATATGAAGATTAAAAAATTATTAGTATTAGGGTTAAGTGCGGCAATGGCTATGAGCGTTATGGCAGGATGTTCAACAAGTAAACAATCTCCAGAAAGTGAGCAGAAGACACAAACACCTAAACAAGAAGAAAAAACAGAGGAAAAGGTAGAAGAAAAAGCTGAAGAGAAAAAAGAAGGGGAGACAGAAATTGTCATTCCTGTTGTATCAAAAGGCTTCCAACATCAATTTTGGCAAGCGGTTAAAATGGGAGCTGAACAAGCTGCCGAAGAGTTAGGTGTAAGCATTACTTTTGAAGGGCCAGAGACAGAAGACCAAATTGATAAGCAACTTGAAATGCTACAAGCAGCATTAGCTAAGAATCCACAAGCAGTTTGTTTAGCAGCACTTGATTCCAAAGCAGCTACACCATATCTTGAGCAAGCAGATGCAGCTGGCATTCCTGTAATTGGTTTTGACTCAGGTGTAGATAGCCCTATTGTAAAAACAACTTGTGCTACAGATAATTATGTAGCAGCTGCAGCAGCAGCTCATAAAATGGCAGAGCTTATTGGTGGTGAAGGTAAAGTAGGCCTTGTTGTACATGGCCAAACAAGTCAATCAGCAAAAGATAGACGTGATGGTTTTATGGATACAATGAAAAATAAATATCCAAATATCACAGTATTAGAGCCACAATATGGTGATGGAGATCATGCAAAATCAACAGAAGCAGCAAAAGCTATCATTACAGCAAATCCAGATGTTAAAGGCATTTATGGTGCTAATGAAGGATCTGCAGCAGGTGTTATCAATGCTGTAAAAGAACTTAACCAAGTTGGTAAAATTACAGTTGTAGGTTTTGACTCAGGTAAAATCATGATTGATGCTATTAATAGTGGTGTTGCAGCAGGTTCTATTACACAAGATCCAGTAGGTATTGGATATAAAGCTGTTGAAGCAGCTTATAAAGCGTATAAAGGTGAAGAAAACCCAGAGTTCATTGATACTGGATTCAAATGGTTTGATAAAACAAATATTGATACACCAGAAATCCAAGCCGTTATTTACGAATAAACTCATTTATAATAATCCTCAAACTATATACTTAGTTTGAGGATTATTTATGCTAGTGGGTTTGTGTTTATAGGTGTAAAATAGCTGAAAGTATTGATTGGAAAGAATAACAATGATATAATCAAGTAAAACAATGGAAAACAAATAAAAACAACATCGTATTGTGAAAATAAGGGGGGGAGACATGTTAGCGTTAGAGAGACAACGAAAAATTATAGAACTTATTCAGAGAGAGAAAACAGTTAAGGTTGTACAACTTAGTAAACAGTTTGAGGTAACAGAAGAAACTATTAGAAGAGATTTAGAAAAACTAGCTAAACAAGGTATTGTACAAAAAACATATGGTGGTGCGCTACTTATAAGTGAGGGTGAGGAAAAAGAAAAGGATATGGAAGATCCTTCCTTTGATCATCGTATAAAAGAAAATGCTACGGGTAAAGAAAAGATAGGAAGAGCTATTGCACGTTTACTTGGAAATCAGGAGACTATTGCTTTAGATTCAAGTACCACTTGTTTAGAGGTTGCAAAACAGTTACCACAAGATAAAACATTCACTATTATAACAAATAGTGTAAGCGCAATGACTATTCTTAGTCAATATAAAGGGGTTACTGCTATTTCTACAGGAGGAACTCTTAGAAGTACATCTTTATCCTTGATAGGTCCTACAGCTAAAAATAATATTTTAAACTATTATGCAGATAAAGCCATTATATCTTGTAAAGGTATTGACCTTAAAAGAGGTGTTATGGAATCTAATGAACTAGAAAAAGAGATAAAGCAAAGTTTCATTGCTGTAGCAAAAGAAGTTATTCTAGCTGTGGATCATGCTAAAATCAATAAGAGTACAATCCATAAATTGATGGAATTAAAGGAAGTCAGTTATATTGTAACAGACCAGCCACTTGATAAAGAGTGGGTAGAAATCTGTGCTAAAAACAAAATCAAAATTATTGTAGCTGAATAAAAATAAGAAATACCACAAAACAACTTAAACTATGAAATGAGTTGTTTTGTGGTATTTTTTGAATATATAATTAAATTTATAATTTAGTAAAAATAATATTGAAAAATGTGAGTTATGGTGGTAGTATAAAAATAAGTAAAGAAAAAACAACAAGAAAATGCATAAAACAAAAAATAGGAGGCTAGGTATGTTAGTGAATGAATTTGAAATCAGAAAACAAATGTGTGAAATCGGGCAAAGAGTATACAATAGAGGGATGGTTGCTGCTAATGATGGTAACTTCTCAGTAAGAATTTCACCAAATGAAATTCTTTGTACACCAACAGGAGTAAGTAAAGGATTTATGACACCAAACATGATCTGTAAAGTAGATATGGAAGGTAATGTACTTAAAACAGACGGCATTCATAAGCCTTCTTCAGAAATTAAAATGCACCTTAGAGTTTATAAATGTAGACCGGACGTAAATTCAGTTGTGCATGCACATCCAATGTATGCTACAGCACATGCAATCTGTGGAACACCTTTAACAAAACAAATTATGCCAGAATCTACAATCTTCCTTGGTGAAGTACCTATTGCACCATATGGTATGCCATCTACACCAGAGATTCCAGATGCTATTGAACCATTCTTTAATAGTTATGATGCAGTACTTCTTGAAAATCATGGTGCTTTAGCATGGGGCGTAGACCTTCTTGGTGCTTACTTTAAAATGGAAGGCCTAGAATTCTATGCACAACTTTCATATATTACACAAATGATGGGTGGACCAAAAGAACTTCCAGCTCATGAAGTACAAAGACTTGTAGATCTTAGAAAAGGTATGAACCTTCCAGGTAAACATCCATGTATTGATGGAAACCAAGATTGTGGTGGAGCGCAGCAAACAACATGTACTCATGCAGAAGCTAAAACAACAAACGATCAAGACTTAATTGCAAAGATTACAAGAGAAGTTATCATGCAACTTAATAAGTAAATAAGGGGGAATGGCTATGAAGCGTTCTAAAAGAATGCAAGTATTAGATGGTCGCCCTGTTAATCAAGATGGTTTCATTAATGAATGGCCGGAAAAAGGTTTTGTTGCTATGACAAGTCCATATGATCCGGTAGCCTCTATTAAAATTAATCATAATCAAGTTGTTGAATTAGATGGAAAACCAAGAGAAGCCTTTGATTTTATAGATTATTTTATAGCAGATCATTACATAGACAAGAATATAGCCCCTAAAAGCATGAAGCTTGAAAGTGTAGAAATAGCAAGAATGCTTGTGGATATTCAGATGCCAAGAGAGAAAATTATTGAAATAGCAAAAGGACTTACACCTAAGAAGCTTACGGAAGTAATGGATGAACTAAATGTAGTAGAAATGATGATGGCTATGCAGAAAATGCGAGCAAGAAGACATCCTGCTAATCAAGCACATATTACTA
>JAHLFD010000178.1:0-6914 GCA_018883975.1 Candidatus Niameybacter stercoravium | reverse complement strand
ACTTTAGCGCGAGACGCAAGTGAGATTACTATAGGAGAGATTCTTCGTACACTAGAAGGATCCCTTGCCCCAACGGATTGCACTTGTGAAGGTGGCAAGCATTGCGAACGAAATACAAGATGTGTAACTAGACCTGTATGGGAGAAAATCAGAGACGGCATTAATGAAGTCGTAGATGGCATTTCGTTACAGGAACTTATAGATGATTATGAATCAATAAATGATAATACATGTAATAAATTTTATATTTAAAAACCTATGTTGGGAGTGTTGAAGATGAACAGAATATATTTAGATCATGCAGCAACTACACCAGTTAAGCCAGAAGTGCTTGATGCTATGATGCCTTACTTTACACAAAGCTTTGGTAATCCTTCTAGTATTTATCAAGTTGCTCAAATAAACAAAAAAGCTATTGATGATGCAAGAGAAACGATTGCGAAACACTTAGGTGCAAACACAAACGAAATTTTCTTCACAAGTGGTGGGACAGAAGCAGATAACTGGGCTATTAAAGGTATCGTAGAAGCAAACAAAAACAAAGGTAACCATATTATTACAACTAAAATTGAGCACCATGCAGTACTTCATACATGTGAGTATTTAGAAAAACAAGGTTTTGAAGTAACATACTTAGATGTTAATGAAGAAGGGGTTATCGACCTTGAAGCACTTAAAGCTGCTATTAAAGACACAACCATCCTTATTAGCATTATGTATGCAAACAACGAAGTGGGTACAATTATGCCAATTAAAGAAATTGGTGCTATTGCTAAAGAGCATGGTATTGCTTTCCATACAGATGCAGTTCAAGCAATTGGACAAGTTCGTATTGATGTAAAAGAACAAAATATTGATGCACTTTCTTTATCAGGACATAAAATCTATGGTCCAAAAGGTATTGGTGTACTTTATATTAGACGTGGTCTTAGAATTACAAACCTTATTCATGGTGGTGCACAAGAACGTGGTAGACGTGCAGGAACAGAAAATGTACCTGCTATCGTAGGTATTGCAAAAGCTATGGAACTTGCATATACAGATTTCGAGGCAAAAAATGAGCGTATTAAAGGTTTACGTGATAAATTAATGAATGGTATTTTAGAAAGTATTCCTTATTCAAAACTTAATGGTTCAAGAACAAATAGACTTACAAACAACGTAAATATTGGTTTTGAATTCGTAGAAGGTGAATCTCTTCTTCTTCTATTAGATATGAATGGTGTAGCAGCATCTAGTGGTTCTGCTTGTACATCAGGTTCTTTAGATCCTTCACATGTACTTTTAGCTTTAGGCTTACCACATGAGAAAGCACATGGTTCATTAAGACTTACACTGGGTGAAAATAGTACAGAAGAAGAAGTTGACTATGTACTTGAGAAATTACCAGCGATCGTTCAGCGTATGAGAGACATGTCTCCGCTTTACGAAGAATTTATGAAAAATAATCAATAAAAATAAAATAGAAATTAAATTATAATAATTATAACTTTGATGAGGTGACAATATATGTATAGTGAAAAAGTAATGGATCATTTCATGAATCCACGTAATGTAGGTGAAATTGAAGATGCAAGTGGTGTAGGTACAGTAGGTAACGCTAAATGTGGCGATATCATGAAAGTATACCTTAAAATTGAAAATGATGTTATTGTAGATGTTAAATTCAAAACATTTGGTTGCGGTGCTGCTGTTGCAACAAGCTCAATGGCAACTGAACTTGTAATGGGTAAAACAATTGAAGAAGCTTTAAAAATTACAAATAAAGCAGTTATGGAAGCTTTAGATGGACTTCCACCAGTAAAAGTACACTGTTCTGTTCTTGCAGAAGAAGCACTTCACGCAGCATTATGGGATTATGCGACAAAAAACAATATTACAATTGAAGGTTTAGAAGAACCTAAAGATACAGATCATCATGACCACGGACATGGTGAAGAGGATGAAGAGCATCATGCATAATAGCAAGGGTAAAGTTGTAGTAGGAATGTCAGGAGGGGTAGACAGCTCAGTAGCTGCCTACCTCTTAAAAGAGCAAGGATATGAAGTAATCGGTATGACTATGCAAATCTGGCAGGAAGATGCACCGGAAGATAGTGACGGGGGATGCTGCGGTTTATCTGCAGTAGACGATGCTAGACGTGTATGCCAGAAATTAGGCATTCCACACTATGTAATGAATTTCAGAAATGACTTTAAGAAAAATGTTATTGACTATTTTATAGATGAGTATGAGAAAGGGCGTACACCTAATCCTTGTATTGCCTGTAACCGTTATGTAAAATGGGAATCTATGCTTCATAAGTCATTACAAATCGGAGCAGATTATATTGCTACAGGTCATTATGCAAGAGTTATTCATAATGAAGAAACAGATAGATATATGCTCAAGTTCTCTAAAACAATGGCTAAAGATCAGACTTATGCTTTATATAATCTGACACAACATCAGCTTAAGCATACTCTAATGCCTTTAGGTGATTACACTAAAGATGAAATTCGTGCCATTGCTAAAGAAATAGGTCTTGCAGTTGCAACTAAGCCAGATAGTCAGGAAATCTGCTTTGTACCAGATAATGATTATGCAGGTTATATTGAACGTGAGACAGGTAAAAAGCCTCAAAAAGGTAAGTTCGTAACGAAAGACGGTAAAGTATTAGGAGAGCACAAAGGTATTATTCACTATACTATCGGACAGCGTAAAGGACTTGGATTATCTTATGGCAAACCATTATTTGTATCTAAGATAGACCCTTCTAATAACACTGTTGTAGTAGGGGATAATGTAGATCTATTTACACATGAGGTATATGCAAATAAGCTTAACTTCATGCCTTTTGAGAAATTAGAAGGTAAGCTTAATGTACAAGCTAAAATTAGATATAGTCATGCTCCACAAGAGTGTGAGATAGAAATGGTGGATGAAGAAACTTTAAAATGTACTTTTAAAGAACCACAAAGAGCAGTAACCCCTGGACAAGCACTAGTCATTTATGACGGAGATATTGTTGTAGGTGGCGGTACGATTATAAAATAATTCATAATAAGGTCTGAATCTTTGCTCAAGATTCAGACCTTATTTGATTGAGAATTTATACATAAATAATGCATACAATGATGAAAACTAGCCTATGGATATTAACACTTATTCTAGATTTTTCGAATAAAATGAATAAAAATGGGGTAAATTATACAAAATATATAAGAGCTCCCATGTAATTCTTGTATGCGAAAATATTACGTGTTAGAATGTCCCTGTATGAAAACAACATGGGAGGATACCAATGGAAATTAATGTATTTCAAATAGCTCTAGCATTTCTTGGTGGTTTTGGTCTTTTTATGTTCGGTATGGACTATATGGGAGAAGGACTCCAAAAAGCTGCAGGAAACAAAATGAAAAATTTACTTAGTGTTTTAACAAGTAATCCTTTTTTAGGCGTTTTAGTTGGTGCAGGTGTAACAGCTATTATCCAAAGTTCATCAGCGACTACAGTTATGGTCGTTGGATTTGTTAATGCAGGGCTTATGTCACTTAGACAAGCCGTAGGCGTTATTATGGGAGCAAATATTGGTACAACAGTGACAGCTTGGATCGTATCGTTAGGAGATTGGGCTGCTTTCTTAAAACCATCTACAATCGCACCTTTATGTATTGGTGTAGGTGTTATCATGGTTTTATTCTGTAAAAAGCAAAAGGTTAAGCAAATTGGACAAATTGTCTTCGGCTTTGGTGCTTTATTCTTAGGTCTTGACTTAATGGGTGATGCAGTAAAACCAATTAGTCAACTTGAAGAAGTAAAACAATTATTTGTAACTTTAGGAAGTAATCCATTCTTAGGTATTTTAGTAGGTGCAATTGTAACAGCAGTTATTCAAAGTTCTTCAGCATCAGTCGGTATATTACAGACTTTAGCGGCCAGTGCTTTAGTGCCATGGAATACAGCTATTTATATTATTTTAGGTCAAAATATTGGTACTACAATAACAGCTATACTTTCAAGTATTGGTGCAGGTAGAAATGGTAAACGCGCAGCGGTTATCCATTTACTTTTCAATGTTATTGGTTCAGTAGTGTTTGCAATTCTTGCAGTGATTGCATTTGGCGGATTAATCCCAGCCTTTGCAGACTTCGGAAGATCACTTATTGATACAACACAAATCAGTATCGTACATAGTGTCTTCAATATTTTAAATACAATTCTTTTATTCCCATTTGCTGGTATTCTTGTAACTATTGCAGAGAAGCTTGTTAAAGGAAAAGGCAAAGGTGATGAAAGTGAAAGTGAGCTTAAACACTTAGATGAACGTATTTTAGAAACACCTTCATTTGCAGTACAAAATGCTACAAAAGAAGTTGTACGTATGGGTGAAATGTCAGCACACAATGCAAAACTTGGTATGAGGGCTATCTTTGAAAAAGATGAAGCAAAAATCCAAGAAGTATTTGAAAGAGAGAAAGTTATTAATCAACTTCAACATGGTATCAATCATTACCTTATTAAACTTTCCAACTTACCAATCTCAGAAGCAGAGCACGGTATAGTAAATAGTCTCTTCCATACAGTAAGTGATATCGAACGTGTAGGGGATCATGCTGAAAACTTAGCGGAACTTGCACAGATTCGTATTAGAGATGAAGTAGAATTCTCAGAAACTGCACTTAAAGAACTTGAAACAATAGGGGCACTTGCAATCAAATGTTTCGAGACAGCAGTACAAGCATGTGAATTTGATGATAGAAATATTGCTAAAGAAGTACAACCAATGGAACAGCAAGTTGATACTTTAGAAGAAGAGTTAAGAGCAAGACATATTAAACGTCTTTCAGAAAATAAATGTAGTTCAATGGCAGGGGTAGTATTCCTAGATGCTATTAGTAACTTAGAACGTATATCAGACCACGCTTCAAATATTGGAAATTCTGTTCTTGATGAAAAGAAAGTTTTTGTAACAAGTGAAGTGGCTCAATAAATAATGAAACGTACAAGTCAATACTTGTACGTTTTTCTTTTGAAAAAAATTGTTAAATTTTTATTTATAACTTGCTAATCTGTATAAAAACAGATACAATAAGGAAGTGGGAACAAAAAATAAACATGGGACAAAAAAAGTCCCATAAGGTGATGCAATGAAAAATATCATGCTAAGACTAGAAAAAATTATCCCAGAAGGTATGCAAGATTTTAAAGTAAGATATGCCATTTTACAAGCTATATTGGAAAATGAGCCTATTGGACGTAGGACTCTTGCTACTGTCACTACATATTCAGAGCGTACAGTAAGAGCAGCAACAGATGTGTTAAGTAAACAAGGACTCATAGAGGTTGCACATAGTGGGATGATGATTACACAAAGTGGCAAGGCGCTATTAGATGAACTTTACCTACCGCTACAAGAATTAAATGCTTTTAGTTTGTTAGAAGAACAAATAGAGGCACTTACAGGTGCAAAGAAAGTTATTATTGTGCCTGGAAATGTAGATGAGGATGAAAGTGTTAAATGGCAATTAGGTAAGGCAGGGAGTAAACTTGTTCTAGGCCTAATAGAGGAGAATTCAACAATTGCTATTACAGGAGGAAGTACCGTTGCAAAGATGGTAGAACTCATTCCCCAAAGACAAGAAGGCAAAACTCATACCACAATTATTCCTGCTAGAGGAAGTGTTGGAAAGAGAATGGAATTTCAAGCCAATATTTTAGCGGCAGAATTCGCCAAAAAGATTAATGGAAAGTATGAAATACTCAATATTCCTGATAATTTGAGTGCTGCTTCTATTGAAACCATTAAACAAGAACCTCATATCCAAAAAACATTGCAAAAAATGGGAAAATCAGATATGATTATATTGGGTCTGGGAGATGCCATGAAAATGGCCAAAAGACGCAATGAAAGCAAGGAAGTAGTCGCACTACTTAAAGAGAAAGAAGCTGTTGCAGAAGCTTTTAGATACTACTTTAATAAAAATGGCGAAATAGTATATAGTGGCACGAATATAGGACTTGACCTAGAAGTTGCTATGCAAATTTCGACACGAATTGTTTTAGCTGGTGGTATATCAAAAGCAGTAGCGTTGCTTGCGACAAAAGCATTGCTTAAGGGTAGCTATCTCGTCATAGACGAAGGTGCTGCGCGATCCATGTTACAGGTATCAACTCGCTAGTTAGCTTTTGCTAATAAAAGCGGTTTGTATATAAAATTAAATTTAATGTAGTTATTTTAAGGAGGCATATCAATGGCTGTAAAAGTAGCAATTAACGGTTTTGGACGTATTGGACGTCTTGCATTTAGACAAATGTTCGGTGCAGAAGGTTATGAAGTTGTAGCAATCAACGACTTAACAAATCCTAAAATGTTAGCACACTTATTAAAATATGATTCAGCTCAAGGTAGATACGCATTAGCTGATACAGTAGAAGCTAAAGAAGATTCAATCGTAGTAGATGGAAAAGAAATCAAAATCTACGCTGAAAGAAACGCTGCAGATCTTCCATGGGGAGAAATCGGTGTAGACGTAGTTCTTGAATGTACAGGATTCTACGTATCAAAAGCTAAATCTCAAGCACATATCGATGCAGGTGCTAAAAAAGTTGTTATCTCAGCTCCAGCTGGTAACGATCTTCCAACAGTTGTATTCGGTGTAAACGAAAACATCTTAACAGCAGATGACACAATCATCTCAGCTGCTTCATGTACAACAAACTGTTTAGCTCCAATGGCTGACACATTAAACAAATTAGCTGCAATCGAAAAAGGTTTCATGACAACTATCCATGCTTGGACAGGTGATCAAATGGCTTTAGACGGTCCTCACGCTAAAGGTGACTTAAGAAGAGCTCGTGCTGCTGCTTGCAACATCGTTCCTAACTCAACAGGTGCTGCTAAAGCTATCGGTCTTGTTATCCCAGAATTAGC
>JAHLFD010000177.1:0-10031 GCA_018883975.1 Candidatus Niameybacter stercoravium | reverse complement strand
TCTTTGAAGTAATCACCAAATGAGAAGTTTCCTAACATTTCAAAGAATGTACCGTGACGTGCTGTTTTACCGATATTTTCGATATCACCTGTACGAATACATTTTTGGCAAGTTGTCATACGTGTATTTGGTGGTACTTCTTGACCTGTAAAGTAAGGCTTAAGTGGTGCCATCCCCGCATTGATTAATAATAAACTGTTGTCATTTTGAGGTACAAGTGGGAAACTTTTTTTACGTAAGTGTCCTTTTGACTCAAAAAAGCTTAAATACATTTCTCTTAGTTCATTTAAACCGTAGTTTTTCATAAGTAATCCTCCTTATTCTTTATAAAAAGCCTCATAATACTCTTCAAGACAAAGTCCTAGCTTAGCCATTTTTTTAGCATGCCCTATACCTACGTAACGATAGTGCCACGGTCTATAAGAAAACTTTGTATAGAACATCTTATCTTTAGGGTACCTAAGTATGAATCCATAAGATGTGGCATGTTCCCTCATCCAATGGAACTGTGGACTTTCCTCATATATAGAAATACTATTATCTTGTTGCATATGATGAAGCGCAATGTCAATACAAAGCCCTAACTGATGCTCACTGCATCCTGGTGGCATAAGCGTTCTTCTTGCTTTTTCATAAGCAAGCTCTGCCTTAAGCCCCTGCCTTATATTTTTTTGAACTTCATTTTGAAAAAGCTTTTTTTGATAAGCAAAGCATAAGTAACCCCTGCGTCCATAAATAGATGGCAGGCCTTCTCTTTGCAAAGCTCTATTCATCTCATAAAAAGCTTCATAAACCTCCTTGACAAGCCAAATATGCATTACAGGGTCACAAACTAAAGACTCTGGAATATATAAAGCATCTAAAGGTTTATCTTCATTGACTATACTAAGTTTATACATAGAATCACCTCTTTTTGATTTCAAGGCAAAATAAAAAACCCCATCCCAAATTAGGGACGAGGTTTCTCGCGGTACCACCCTAGTTATACTCTAGATAGAGTATCCCTCTTCAACTTGTAACGTAGTTACCCGTACATCCCTACTGATGGTTCAAGATGCATGCTCAAAGGCTGCTTCTATAAACAGGCATTAGAAAGCTCTCACCACCACTTTCCTCTCTGAAAACCCTTATTTATATACTATTCCTTATCTTCGCATTTCACTTATTCTATATATATACTTAGTACAGCTTCTCATATGCGTATTATGATACTGATTATAAGAAATAAAGGCATTTTTGTCAATGCATGTCTCCTTTAAAACCTATGAATAAATAAGCCACTTCTAAGCTTAGGTTCAAACCAGGTAGACTTAGGTGGCATAAGCCTATTAGCATCAGCTACCTGTATAAGCTCATCCATAGTAGTCGGATAAAGTGCAAAAGCAATATCCATATCTTCATCTGTACGCCTATTAAGTTCCTCTATCCCTTTGATACCTCCTATAAAGTCTATTCTTTTATCTGTCCTTGGATTCTTAATATGAAAAATAGGCTCTAAAATTAAATCTTGTAAAATAGCTGCATCTAGCCTTGCTACAGGATCCTTTTCATTAACCTGATTATCCTTAAGGCTCAGATTATACCAGCTTCCCTTATATCTCATCCCTATATGATGGGGGCTAGATGGACGGTATGTCTGCTCTTTCATCTGAGTAATATTAAATTGTTTTTCTATAGCATTCATCAGTGCCTCTTCACTCAGTTCACTCTCATCTTGAATCACACGATTATAATCTATAATGTTTAAATCAGATTTGGGAAATATAACACCTAGAAAATCTTCATATTCTGCTTCTTGCCTACTTTTCTCTCCTCCTTCTTCCTTAAATATCTCTTCTCTTCTTACCCTTGCATAGCTTGCTGCAGCTGCTAATCTATGATGTCCATCTGCTACATATAAATTCTGCATCTTATTAAAACAGGCTACTACTTCAGCTTGCTCATGCTGATTCTCTATACAATACACCAATTGCCTCACCCCCTTATGTTCAAAATCATAAAGAGGTTTATGATTTACCCTATACCTTTCTATAAAGGCTTTAAGCTGTGCTTCTTCTTTACATGCTAAGAAGATAGGCCCTGTATGCGCCTGACACCCTTCAATATGCAAAAACCTATCTTGCTCTTTATCCTCTCTGGTCTTCTCATGCCTTTTAATTTTGCCTTCATCATACTCCCTACAACTTAGACACCCTACAATCCCATATTGGCTACTAGAAGATGTAATAAGCCCATAGATATATAGGCAAGGACTCTCCTCCTGTATCAATATGCCTGCCTCTATAAGCTCTTCCAAAATGTTTCTAGCATACTCATATTTCTTCAACTCTTGCCCCTTATAAAAAACTTCTGGCTTATCTATATGCAAAAAAGAATAGGGATTACTTTCTCCAATTCTTCTTGCTTCTTCTTCACTTACTACGTCATAAGGTAATGCTACAACCTGCATTGCATAATCTATTCGGGGCCTGTAAGCCCTAAAAGGCTTGATAGAAATCATCTTATATACCTCCTTTCTATCTTATCTAGTTTTATTAAGAAGAACTCTAAATTATGTCTTATTTTTCTTCCAAGTAAAAAGTCATACCAAAAAGGAGTAAGGCATTTAGATTGCCTTACTCCTTTTTTAAATTCTATCTTTCTTTGTATAATGTGTATGTAGCAGTTCATGTGCCTTATGACTCATTGGATGACCAAAATAAGTGTCATACATTTCAACGACTGCTGGGTTTTCATGAGACTTACGTAGTGGTTTATGCTCATCTTCTCTGTAAAGTGCCTCACGGCGTTTTTGCACCACCTCAATATTGCCATGATGATAAGGCTGGCCACCACCACCAACACATCCTCCTGGACATGCCATCACTTCAATAGCATGGAAACCTCTTGGGTTACCATTTCTTAATTCTTCCATAAGTGTTCTTGCATTGCCAAGGCCATGTGCAATACCAATTTTTAGATCTAAATCTCCCACTTTTACAGTAGCTGCACGTACACCATCAAAGCCTCTTAACTCTTCAAAATCTACCTTACCAAGACTTTCTCCTGTTACTTTTTCATATGCTGTACGTACTGCTGCTTCAATAACACCACCTGTGGTACCGAAGATTACAGCTGCTCCTGTTGACTCCCCTAATGGATTATCAAATTCAGCCTCTTCTAAGCTATTAAAATCAATATTAGCCTGTTTAATAAGTGCCGCAAGCTCTCTTGTTGAAAGTGTAATATCTACATCTTTCTCAAACTCTGGTCTATCTGCTTCATGCTTCTTAGCTAGACATGGCATAATAGAAACTACTATCATTTTCTCTCTTGGAATATTCATTTTTTCTGCAAAATAGGATTTTGCAATAGCACCAAAGATTTGTTGTGGAGATTTTGCCGTAGATGGATAATCTAATAAATCACTAAATTGTGTTTCATAGAAATTTACCCAAGCAGGACAGCAACTTGTAAGGATTGGAAGATGTACACTCTTATCTCCTTTTATTGAACGTGTTAAACGGTCAATCAGCTCTGCACCTTCTTCCATAATGGTTACATCTGCCGCAAAGTCTGTATCAAATACATAATTAAAACCAAGTTCTTTTAGTGCTGCTACCATCTTACCTGTTACAAGTGTACCTGCTTCCATCCCAAACTCTCCACCAAGTGCAGCGCGAACAGCTGGCGCAGTTTGAACTACTACGACTTTATCTGGATTTGCAAGCCCACTTAATACATCACTTACTTGTTCATTTTCACAAAGTGCCCCCGTTGGACATACAGCTACACATTGACCACATTGTGTACATACTGTTTCTTCAAGTGGCAGACCAAAAGCTGTGCCTACAAAGGCATTAAATCCACGGTTTACACCTGAAAGGGCTCCTACAGTCTGTACTTTATTACACATTGTCTCGCATCTACGGCACATGATACATTTATCCATATCACGCATAATAGATACGCCTAATTGTTTTGGATAAGTAGATTGCGCATGATTTTCATCAAAGGCTACATCACGGATACCAAACTTCACAGCCATATCTTGCAGTTGGCAATTCCCAGCTTTTTCACAGCTTAAGCAATCTTTTGGATGGTCTGAGAGCAAAAGTTCAAGTACCATGCGCCTAGATTGCATAACACGTGGTGTATGTGTCTTAACCACCATACCATTTGTAACAGGTGTTGCACATGCTGGTGCCAGATTTTTTCTACCTTCTACTTCTACAACACAAATTCTGCAAGATGCAGTCTGACTTTTCATTGCTGTACCATGTAAATTAAGATAACAAAGGGTAGGAATTTCTACACCTACTTGTTTTGCAGCATCAAGAATAGTTGCACCTTGATTGACCATGGTTTCTTTGCCATCTATTGTAATTTTAAGTTCTGACATCTTAAATTCCCCCCTATTCTCTTACAATAGCCCCAAAACGGCATTTAGTCATACAAGCACCACACTTAATACATTTAGTTTGGTCAATTGTATGTTGTTGTTTTGGACTACCTGAAATTGCATTTACTGGACAAATTCTTGCACACGCTGTACAACCTATACATTTATCTGTTATGTTGTACTGAAGTAATGCCGTGCATTTACCCGCAGGGCATTTATGATCTCTTACATGGGCAATGTATTCATCTTCAAACGCTTCAAGTGTAGATAAAATAGGGTTTGGTGCTGTTTGGCCAAGTCCACAAAGCGCTGTATCTTTAATCACCTGGCTAAGTTCTTTTAAAGTCTCTAAATCTTCCATTGTACCTTTACCAGCTATAATCTTCTCTAAGATTTCAAGTAGGCGCTTTGTACCTACACGGCAAGGTGTACATTTACCACAAGATTCTTCTTCAGTAAATTCTAAGTAGAACTTAGCAACAGCTGGCATACAGTCTGTTTCATCCATAACAATCATACCACCTGAACCCATCATAGAACCTTTTGCAATAAGGTTATCAAAATCTATAGGTGTATCTAAGTCTTTTTCTGTCAAGCAGCCACCAGATGGTCCCCCAGTTTGTACAGCTTTAAACTTCTTACCATCTTTAATACCGCCACCAATATCATAAATAACTTCTCTCAAAGTAATTCCCATTGGTACTTCAATAAGCCCTACATTGTTAATTTTACCTGCTAAAGCAAATACTTTTGTGCCCTTAGATTTTTCTGTACCAATCTTATTAAACCAATCTGCTCCCTTAAGGAAAACAACAGGTACATTAGCGAAAGTTTCAACGTTATTTACATTAGTAGGCTTATTCCAATAACCACTCTCTGCTGGGAATGGTGGTTTTGTTGTTGGCTCACCACGCATACCTTCCATTGAGTGGATAAGTGCTGTTTCTTCCCCGCATACGAAAGCACCCGCACCAAACTTAATTTCAATATCGAAGTCAAAACCTGTACCCAAAATATCATGACCTAGTAAACCATACTCACGTGCGGCTAAAATAGCTGTTTCAAGACGTTTAACAGCAAGTGGATATTCTGCACGGATGTAAACGAGCCCACGATTTGCCCCTATAGCGTAACCACAAATAGCCATAGCCTCTACAATAGAGTGTGGATCCCCTTCTAGGATAGAACGATCCATGAAAGCACCTGGGTCCCCTTCATCCGCATTACATACAACGTATTTCTGATCACTCTTATTTTTATAAGCAAATTCCCATTTAAGCCCTGTAGGGAAGCCACCGCCCCCACGTCCACGTAAACCTGACTTCTTCATTTCATCAATAACTTCTTGCTGAGTCATAGAAAGAGCTTTACCAAGTGCCCCGTAGCCATCTCTTGCAATATATTCCTCAATATTTTCTGGGTCGATAAAACCACAGTTACGGAGGGCTACACGCATTTGTTTTTTATAGAATTCCATATGCTTGGAATCTGATACACTATCACTTGTTGTTGGATTCACATAGAGAAGCCTTTCAACTTTTCTACCTTTTACAATATGTTCTTTTACAATTTCTTCTACATCTTCTGGTTTTACCTGTACATAGAACGTGTTATCTGGAAGGATTTTAACAATCGGTCCTTTTTCACAAAAACCAAAACATCCTGTTGTAAGTACCTGCACACTGTCTTCCATACCTACTTCTTTAATATGTAAATTAAGATTTTCTACAATTTCCTTAGATCTTGAAGAAATACATCCTGTACCACCGCATACTAGAACGTGCATTGTATATTTAGACATTTTTAGGCCACCTTCTTTCTTTACTCATCAAGGGATTTGTGAATAGCTGGTATAATACCATCTACCATTTCGCCACCAAGAATATGTTTCTCTAAAATTTCTTTTACTTTGGCTTTATCTACATTTCCATAGACAACTGGCTCTTTCCCTGGAAGTGTAACTTCAATTGTTGGCTCTGCATAACAGTACCCCATACAGCCACTTTGTGTAATGACTACATTTTCGATGTCTTCATCTCTTATAAGCTCTGCTAAATAGTTCATCACTTCTCTTGCTCCTGAAGCAATCCCACAAGTTGCCATTGCAACACGAACGACTACCATATTTTCAACATTTTCACCTTTTACTCTTAGATCAACTTTATTTTTTACGTTGTCTCTTAATGTTTTAAGCTGATCAAGTGACATAATTTTAGTCATAGCTTTCCCCTCCTGAATCAATCTTGGTACTCTTTAATAATCTCTTTAACCTGTTCAGCTGAGTTAATGCGTCCATATACTTTATCTCCAATAAGTACAACTGGCGCAAGACCACATGCACCTACACACCTTAATGCATCAAGCGAAAATTTACCATCTGAAGTAGTCTGCCCTACATCAATACCAAGCTCATTTTTAAAAGCCTCTAATACTTTATCTGCGCCTCTTACATAACAAGCTGTTCCTAGGCACACAGAAATAGGATACTTCCCTTTTGGCTCCATTGTAAAAAAGGAATAAAAACTTACGACACCATAAACTTGAGCTGTTGAAATATTTAACTTTTCACCAACGAATGCTTGAACCTCCTTTGGAAGGTACCCAAAAATAGATTGTGCTCTATGAAGTACTGAAATTAAAGCACCCCTTTTTTCTGGTAATTCGTCAATAAATTTTTCTAACTCTGCATACATTTCTCTTGCAAGTTCATTTTTGCAATTCCCACATGACATAGCCTATCCTCCTCACACTTTTGTTACTTTTGACTAACCTATTGAACAAGTAGCCAAAATTTTTAATAACTTATTTATGAAAACACCACAATTTTGTAGTATTGTCAACGTTTTTAGACTTTATTTAACTTTTTAGAAAACTAAACAACTGTGTTTGACTTAAGTATTCTAATTCTAAGAATTGCTCACTTTCACAAAGTGCTTCTAATGTATGTGCATCAGAACTCCTAAGTAGTTTATACCGCTTAAACTGTCTCTCAAAAACTTCCTGATTACCCATCTTAGAGAGCTCTAATACTTTAAAACCTAAGTCATCAGGCACTGTCCCTAGATTGGATATAATACTATACGCAATTCGGTCTATATGAGCTGGATAAAGAATGCCTCCACACTGTTTAATTAAGGGTATTAAGTCATAAATAGATAGATTGGTAGCTACTAGAAGCATCCTTTCGATTTCTCCTGTAACCTCCCCATCTTCATCTAGTAGCCACTGGTGTCCAAATATATGTGTTTGATTTTTGATATAGGGCATATGCCCTTGTACTTCTTTTTCTATGTATTTTGCAGCATCCAACGAAGGGAAGAGTGCAATAGCATGAAATTCTTCCATACATTCTATTTCCATTCCTGGGATAACTATAATACCTTTCTGTCTTCCTAGCTTCATGGCAACCTCACAGTTGCCGCAGCTTTGGTGGTCTGTAATGGCGATAATTTGCTTACCAAGTAAATATGATAAATTAATAATGTTATTTAGGGTCATGGCCTCATCCCCACAAGGTGAGGCCGTGGTGTGAATGTGAAAATCATAAGAAATTCTCACCCTATCCCCCCTAAAGCTTGGTCCATCCCAAACCTATAAGCGATCTCAAAACTACTTAAAGGAGAGGTAAGAATGGGAATACCATTTTCCTGTGCTTTTTCAAGCATATCAGCCGTAGGCTCACTCCCCTCAGCTAAGATAATAGCCCCTATCCCTACCAAACTTGCAACCGCTATGGTATTAATATGTCCCTGTATAGTAATCCATACCATTTTTTCCTTAGCATGTGCCATTACAAAACTTAATAAATCCCCTACATATCCACCTGTTATCTCTTGATTTAGACCATCACTTTCACTTAATATACTCAAATTATATTTCTTTACTAATTCTCCTACAGTCATATCGCCCCTCCTAACCCTTAGTAGTCGGTAGAATTTTCTTTGTGAGTTCAAACATAGATTCTGATAATTCCTTAATACGTTTTCTAAGCATAAAAATACAATCCTCTACATTTGCACATCCCTTGACCACATCTTCTGCAAAGCACCTACACGTAGGGGCTCCACATGAGCCACAGTCAATTTGCGGAAGCTGCTTATATAAACTTTCTATATGTTCCATCATTTCTATAGCAGTCTCTAAGTCTTCATCTAATGAAAATACAGGTTTAGGGTCAACGGATATATTATAAAGGTAGGGGATTTCCTCAAGTAGAGTATCTTCTTGTATAGCCTTATCTCCTAACAGCTTACGCTCTTTCTCTACTAATTTCTTAAGGGTGTGCCTACTTACAAAAGGATTCTCTATAGTTAAGGCACCTCCTAAACATCCTCCTGTACAAGCAAGTGCCTCTATATAATGAATCTTTGACAAAGTGCCATCTTCTACCTTTTCTAGAATATCAATAACTCTCTCTATGCCATCTACAGCAATATGATTATCTATTTCATTATTAGAAACTCCTCCATTACGTGTTGCCCAGAGAATGCCATCTGGTGAAGGTACTCTCTTCTTTTCTTTTAAATAGGTTCCTTCCATAGTATGGATTACTTTTAGATAAATCTCCTGCATAGAGAATGCACCATCTACATAAGACTTTTCAAATCCTTTAGGCTTATGAATATCTGTCGCCTTAGCAGGGCATGGTGAAATAAAGAATACGCCTACCTGACTTATATCTATGCCCGCCCTAGCATAAGTTTCTTTTACATAGCGCGCAGCAAGCTCCATAGGTGACATAATGGGTAGAACATGGTGAATAAGTGCTGGGAATCTTCTTTGAATAAGTCTCATAATAACTGGGCAGGCTGAAGAGATGACTGGATATTCTCTAACTGACTTCATATACTCTTGTGTATGCTTTGTAATAATCTGTGCAGCCTGACTCACTTCAAACACGTCTGTAAACCCAATGGCATATAAAGCCGCAATAATATTTTCTATACTTTCTCCTTTAGAGAATTGAGCATAGAAGCTAGGAGCAGGTAAAGCGATGCGGTAAGGATAAGCCTTAATCATTTCTATTTTATCCATAACTGCTTTCTTGGCACCATTGTTACATACAGCAATACAGTTACCACAGTCAATACAACGATCATTAATAATTTTAGCTTTTGAATCACGTACACGAATAGCTTCTGTCGGGCATCTTTTAATACAGTCCGTACAACCTCTACACTTACTGCTATCTAGTGTTACAGAATGGCTATACATCTCTTTTCACCTACTTTCTACTTTAAAAGTACTGTGATTTCTACTTTAGTTCCTTTGCCTACCTCTGATGTAATATGAAGGTTATCACTGTATTTCTTCATATTGGGTAGTCCCATTCCTGCACCAAATCCAAGCTCACGTATTTCATGAGAAGCTGTAGAATAACCTTCCTTCATAGCTAAATCAATATCTGGAATGCCCGGCCCTGTATCTTGCAGTACAACTTGTATCTGCTCTGGCAAAATATCTACATCTACCCTTCCTCCATTAGCATGAATGACCATATTCATCTCTGCTTCATACATGGCAATAGCAATCTTACGAATGATGCTACTTTCTACTCCTAATTTTTTGAGTACATTTTTGACCTTTCCCGATGCATCTCCTGCAAGTAAAAAATCATTCCCATCCACTTCAAAGTGTAGCTTCATTCTAT
>JAHLFD010000176.1:0-12082 GCA_018883975.1 Candidatus Niameybacter stercoravium | reverse complement strand
GATTTAGATATTGATACTTCTAAAGTTAATCCACTTTTTGCTGATATTGTAGAACTAGGTTCAAGATCAACAGGTATTGCAGTAGATATTTTTGATTTCGACCCAATTGCATCTATGCAAGATCGTACTAGAAATTCTCTTGTAAGTATGTTTACTGGTGCTACACCAGAGCAGGCAGCACAAGAAATTCAAGCAGAGGTTGATAAAGCTCAGTAATTAAAAGGAGAAAAAACGCTATGAAGATACGTGACAATAAGACAAAACTATTTATAGTACTTTTTATTCTTCCGGCATTACTCATCTATACAGTATTTCAAATTATACCTTTATTTGGCGCCCTGTACTTTTCAGTTTCAGAGTGGAACGGAATTGCAGGCTCTGCTATAGAATTTGTAGGCCTTGATAACTTTATTGCCATTTTTAAAGATCCAAACTTCTTATTATCTTTAAAAAATATGGCCAAGATGGTTATTTTCAGTGTTCTTTTCCATACACCTATAGCACTTTTAATGGCAGTAGGAATTTATAGTGCTAAAAAAGGTGGACGTTTCTTTAAAGCTGTTTACTTTGTACCAACTGTATTTCCACTTACTGCAGTAGGTCTTCTATGGTATTTCATCTTTATGCCAAATGGTTCTTTAAACACTTTATTAGAAGCGATTGGACTTAGTAATTTAGTTACACCATGGTTAGTTGAACAAGCAACAGCTATGAATACTATTATCTTTGTTAATATTTGGGCTGGCGTAGGTTACTATATGGTTATTTTATTAGCGGGGCTTTCTACTATCTCTGATGATGTATATGAAGCAGCAGCTATTGATGGTGTTAACCCAGTGACTAAATTCTTCTATATCACCGTACCACTTTTAAAGCCTATTATCCGTATGTGTATCTTAATGGATATTATCGGTACGATTAAAGTCTTTGATTTAGTATTTGTTATGACAGAAGGTGGACCAAATGGTCTAACCAACTTACCTACAACTTTAATGTATCAAGAAGCATTTAAATACGATCACTATGGAACAGGTAGTGCAATCGGTATTATTATCCTAGTAATTTGCTTGGCAGGTACAATGTGCAGTGAATTTATCAGTTCAAGGAAAAAGGATTATTAAGGAGGAAAGATCATGAAAAAGATAAGATGGAACTTAGGTACTGTGATACAATATATCTTTTTAATCGCTATGGCAGCAATGTTTGTAACGCCCTTACTTTTCACTTTGATTTCTTCCTTAAAAGACAATCGTGAAATCTTTGCAAGTCCATTTGCATTGCCAGAAACTTATCGCTTTGAAAACTATATCATTGCTTGGAAAGAAGCTAATATGAGCCAATACTTCTTGAACAGTGTATTTATTTCTGTAGCAACTGTTGTTATTTTAGGTATTGTAGCATCTATGGCTGCGTTCATCATTGCTAGATTTAACTTTAAGATGAACAAGTTTATTATGATTTTCTTTATGATAGGTATGATGATTCCAATGCATACCATTCTTGTACCTATTACCTATATGATAGGAACATTTAATTTGAAGAATAACCTATTTGTACTGGTACTGCTGTATGTTGGTTTCTCCATTCCGTTTAGTGTTATGGTATTGACCAACTTTATGAGGGGGATTAATCAATCACTAGAAGAGGCAGCGATTATAGATGGTGCTAACTACTTCCAAATCTATAGACATGTTGCATTGCCACTTACTATACCAGCTATCTCTACTATTTCAATTTTTAACTTCTTAAGTGCATGGAATAATGTACTCTTCCCATTACTCTTTATCAATGATAAGAAATTAAAACCTATTTCACTAGGACTTTTAAACTTTAATGGTGAAAGAGGTTCACAATATGGGCCTTTAATGGCTGCTATTGCCATTACAGTATTTATACCACTGGTTATCTACTTACTATTCCAAGAAAAAGTAGAAAGTGGACTTGCAGCTGGCGCTGTAAAAGAATAAAAAATAAGATGCCTCTTGTACCTTATAAAAAGGGCAGGAGGTATTCTTTTATATAATGAGAGTAAGGTGAAAAAATGAGTCAAAAAATTAAATTTCAAAAAATTCTTTTTCTTGTTATACTCAATATATTAGGAACAATTACCTATGCTATAGGTATTAACTGTTTTGCAGCTCCACATAATATTGCACCAGGTGGGGCAAGTGGTATTGCTATTTTGATTAACTACATATGCGGCTTCCCAATAGGAACCTTCGTATTTTTATTTAATGTACCCCTTTTAATATGGATTATTATGAAAAAGTATTTTCCAAAAGCTTTTGTACTTAAAACATTGGCTACTACAGCCTTATTATCTATTGTAACAGATTATCTAGTTGTGCATATTCCAGTTTATCAAGGAGATCCACTTTTAGCTTCCATGTTTGGTGGTGTACTCATGGGGGTAGGGCTTGCCTTAGTTCATTTAGGAGCATCGAATACAGGTGGGATTTCATTACTAGGTCTTATTGTTCAGAAGTTGAGACCAAGATTTCCCGTAGGAGGGCTTATTTCATTTTTAAATATAGTTGTAGTTATGGCATCAGGGATTATCTATAAAAATATAGAAAGTCTTTTATATGCTGTTGTAACAGTATATATATCAGGTATTTTTATGGATAAGATACTGGATCAGGCTGCTGCTAAAAATCTTATGATTGTCATTTCAGAATGCACAGATAAGGTAAGAAAAGCATTAGTAGAGTCTCAAAAAGGTATTACTATCTTAAAAGGTGAAGGTGGATACTCTAGTAGAAATCAGCGTATCATCTTATGTGCGGCAACTAAAAATGATTGCATAAGCATGGAGAAAACGATTAAAGAAGTAGATGACCAATCACTGATTATTATAACAGAAGCCTGTAAAGTAGAAGGAAAGGGCTTTAAACATGTTGTATAAGAAAGGAAGTAGACTTATGGAAAAATATATTTTAGAAGCTTGTGTAGGTTCTGTAGAGTCTGCATTAGAAGCTGCAAAAGGCGGCGCTAATCGTTTAGAGCTTTGTGACCATCTTATAATAGGTGGGACTACACCTAGTCCTTTTTTATTTAAAGAAATAAGAAAGCTTATTCATATTCCTATTCATGTCTTAATACGTCCAAGGTTTGGAGATTTCTATTATTCAGAGTATGAATTTAGACAAATGATAGAAGAAGCAAAGTTTTTCCGTTTATTAGGTGCAGAAGGTATAGTGATAGGTATGCTAAACAAAGATGGCACCTTAGATGAAGAGCGTATGCAACAACTTATTGATGTAGCAGATGGTGCATCTATTACATTACATCGAGCCTTTGATGTATGCAGGGATCCTTATGAAGCTTTAGAAACAGCTAAAAGAATGGGCATAAATACTATCCTAACTTCAGGTCAGTGTAATCACTGTTTAGATGGTAAAGACTTAATAGGTGATTTGGTTAAACAAAGTCAGGGGCAGATAGATATCTTAGTAGGGGCAGGCGTTAGTGCTAAAGTTATTAAGCAGATGTATATACATACAGGTGCTACTTCTTATCATATGTCAGGTAAAATGACAAAAGATAGTGAAATGATCTTTAGAAAAGAAGGCGTTAATATGGGACTTAAGTCCCTTAGTGAGTATGAGATTTGGCAAACAAGTAGTAAGCTTATTGAGGAAGCTAAAAATACACTAGAAAGTTTAAATTAGGATAGGGGGAGAATGTTATGTTTTCAGCTAAGAGAGCTTTTCAAATAGAAGAAAGATTTGAGGAACTTATCCCACTTTTAGGAGACAAAAAAGTAGAGATTTTAGAAGGATTAAAAAGCTGTAGTGAAGATGAAGGCTTAGCTATGAAGTTTTTATATACCACTATGCCTTTAAGTGATATGGCTTGCTATAGTTTTGAGGTATTTTTAGATTATGCTAAACATGGTTTATATTTATGGGAAAGAGATGCTTGGCATATACCAGAAGATATCTTTTTAAACTATGTCCTTCACCACCGTATTAATGAAGAAGAAATCATGCCATGTCGTAGCTTCTTTTATAATCAATTAAAAGATAGGGTAGTGGGAAAAAGTACTCAGGAAAGTATACTAGAGGTTAATTACTGGTGTAGTGAAGAAGCAACTTATCAGTCTACAGATGAAAGGACAGTAGCACCATTAACTGTTTATAAATCTGCTTATGGAAGATGTGGGGAAGAATCTACATTTACTGTTTCAGCACTTCGTAGTGTAGGCATTCCAGCTAGACAAGTCTATGCGCCAAGATGGTCTCACTGTGATGATAATCATGCATGGGTAGAGGTTTGGTGTGAAGGGGAGTGGTATTTCCTAGGTGCCTGTGAGCCAGAAGAAATATTGAATAAAGGATGGTTTACAAGTGCTTCATCACGTGCTATGTTGATTCACTCCAGGTGGTTTGACTTTATAGCACCTATTGATGAAGAAGAAATAGAGCATAAAGGTATGGCTACACTTCTTAATCAGCTTCAGCGCTATGCGCTTACAAAAAAATTAACTGTAAAAGTAGTAGATCATAAGGGGAAGGCTGTATCTCATGCTAGGGTGGATTTTGAGGTGCTTAATTATGCAGAGTTCTATCCTGTAGCATCTGTATGGACCAACGAGGTAGGAGAAGCAAGTTTAATAACAGGGCTTGGGAGCTTGCACCTACATGTAAGCAAAGAGGAACAGTCTGCAGATATTTTAATTAATACAAAAGATGTAGATTGTATTAACATTGATTTAAGTCAGAGTGTCATAAGAGATGAATGGATAGAGCTTGAAGTCATTGCACCATTAGATGCGTCTATTCATACCCAGCAGCCTACATATTCTCAGAAATTTAAGGGTAAAAACAGATGCAGAGAAGCAACCCAGAAAAGGTTGGAGAAAGTAGCAAGCTTTCAAAATAAAGATGAGGTATTAGATATAGCCAGAGGTAACGCAGAAGAAATTGTATACTTTAAGTTAGCAGAAGTTAAAAAAGAAGCAGAGGTATGGAAAGACAAACTACTAGGCGTATTAACTCAAAAAGATTATAGAGACTGCAAAGGAGAAGTGCTTATAGAGCATTTAAATTATGCAGTTCCTTATGCAAAGTGTTATGAGGAGCCTATTTTTATACAGTATGTTTTAAGTCCAAGAGTGGCACTTGAACCACTTACAGCCTATCGCCAATTTATTCATAGCTATTATAGCCAAGAAGAGAAGGCTAAAATGGTGCAAAATCCTAAATACATATGGCAACATATAGAAGAAACTATTGAAACAGATGATACGAGAGAATATCCCAATCTTATTACTACGCCAGTAGGGTGCTTGCAAATTAAACGAGGGAGTGAAGTATCTAAAAAAATTCTATTTGTAGCTATTTGTAGAACACTAGGTATTCCAGCAAGACTTCATACTATAGATGGTAAAGTAGAGTACTATACTAATGGAACATTTGAAGCTATAGAGACAGAAGCCCTTAAAAATAGTATATGTATATTAAGGAGTAGGGAAGAGACTTGGACCTATTTCCAGAACTGGTCTATTGCGAAATTACATAAAGGGCAGTATCAATCACTGAATTTAAGCCAGTTACAATGGGAAGATGGAGAGTTAGCTTTAAACTTAGAACCAGGTGTATACCGTCTTATCACTTCTAATCGTTTGCCAAATGGCAATATCTTTGCAAAGGTAATGTACATAGGACTTAAAGCGGGTGAAAGTAAGACAGTGCAGCTTGAGCTCAAGGAAGCTAAGCTAAGTGATATGCTTGAGCACATTGCTTTACCAGACTTTGAACTTAAAGATCAGAATAAGAAAGTGATAAAGGGCTTAGAGCTCAGCCAATATGCTAAGCACTTATGGATATGGATAGAAGAAAGTAAGGAGCCTACAGAACATATTCTTAATGAAATCTATGAGAAAAAAGAATTATTTAAGACTATAGAACGACAGATTATATTTGTTATGAGGGATCAAACAGCACTAGAAGACCCTACACTCAGAAAAGTCTTAAATGCTTTAGAAAATATCTCTATTTACTACGATAGTTTTGAAGAAAATATCAATACTTTGGCACGTAGAATGTATGTAGATCCTGATAAGCTTCCATTAATCATCGTAACAGATGAGAATAACCAAGGTATCTATGCTACAAGTGGATATAATGTAGGTACAGCAGACATGTTATTACGCATTTTTGGTAGCTAAGAAGTGTGACTAAGTTACTAAACTTTAAAAATTAAAGACATATAATAGAATTATAGAAGTTGATAAAAATCAATTGATAAGAGGAGGTTCTATTTATGTCTATCCAAATTACGAACAGCAATTTTAATAAAGAGGTGTTAGAATCAAAGGTACCTGTACTTTTAGATTTCTGGGCGCCTTGGTGCGGGCCTTGTAGAATGCAAGGGCCGATTGTTGAGGAGCTGGCAAATGATTTAGAAGGAGTTGCTAAAGTCTGCAAGGTTAATGTAAGTGAAGAAGTGGAGCTCTCTAAAATGTTTAGAGTACAAAGCATTCCAATGTTAGCTGTTGTGAAAAATGGAAGAGTTGTCGAGCAGCAAGTAGGGCTAAGAGATAAAATGCGATTAAAACAAATGATGGGAGTATAAAAGGACTGTCTAGGACAGTCCTTTTTTGATGCACTTTTCTAAAATAGCGATACCCTCTACAATTTCTTTAGCATCACAAGGCGCAAAGCTAAGACGAATATAATGGTCTCTTTCTTTGTGCATTGTAGAATAAAAAAGTGTACTTGGCAGAATAAGTAGGCCACTTTCAAGGCAGCGTTCATAAAGTTTGTAAGCCGATAAACCTTTAGGTAATTTAAGCCAGAAGCATAAGCCACCATTAGGAATATTAAAATTTACACCAAGAGCTTTAAGGTTTTCAAGTTGACTAAGCATAAGCTCATATTTACCACTGTAAATAGCTTTCATATAACTTAGGTGCTCTTCCCATTTATGAGTTCTAAAGAATAGGTCAAGACTACGATGGATAAGCCCTGAGGAAGCAATATCTGTCATTTGCTTTGTTTTTGTAAAACGGTCTAAGAGGGCATCTGGAATAACGAGAAAACCTATACGTAGGCCTGGCATAAGTAGCTTAGAAAAGCTCTTAATATAGATGACACGGTCCTGAGTATCAAAAGCTTTTAGGCTATAAGGTGCCCTATCTGTATAGCTTAATTCGGAAGTCGAATCATCCTCAACCAGATAAAAGTTATATTTTTCAGCTAGAATTAGGAGTTGCTTTAATGTATGTGGGGCATAACAAAGCGTAGTAGGATTTTGAAATTTAGTCATAACATACACAAGTTTAGGCTTACAGACATTGACCTTCTTCTCAAATTCTATGAGATCAATGCCAAAGGGGGTAAGTTCAACTGTAACAATACGGCTACTGCGGGATTTAAAGGCATCTGTTGCACCATTATAGGTAGGTGTTTCTGTCACGACATAATCGCCTGCATTTAGGCAGCTTTTAGCAATAATATCAATACCCTGTTGAGCGCCTGATACAATTTGAATATGAGAAGGTGAAGTGTGAATGTGATGAGTCTTTTCTAAATACTCGGCAAGTATTTCTCTAAGAGGCATAAAACCATTGGCTTCTTGATAGCCAAAAGCAAAGCCTTTATCACGGTCAATTACTTCGTCTAGACAGTATTTAAAAGAATCTGTAGGAAAGATAGCTGGATGAGGTGAAGCACTTGAAAAGTTAATACAGTTCTCTTTTATAGTGGTAGGAGGGAGTGTCATCAGGCTGATTTCAGGGGTATTAGGTTTAGTAACGTAAAAGCCACTTCCTTTTTTGGAAGTAACATAGCCGGAAGATTCTAGTTGTTTATAAGCATTAATAACAGTTACATTATTGACGGAAAGGTCTTTTGCCAGTCTGCGGATAGCTGGCAGTCTATATCCTATAATAAGCTCATCTGATAAGATAGCTTCTTTAATCTTTGAAAAGAGTTGTAGATATAAGGGTTCATTAGATGATGAATCTAACTGTATGGATACAAAGTTCAAGTTGTCTCCTCCTTTTTCTTAGAAATATTGACGATGGTTTTGTCTATATGGCACAATATTACCATACATAAAGACGTATTGTTTCGATACAATATATCCTATTAACCTTATTATAGAGACAAACGAGGAAGATGTAAATGATGAATAACAAAATATCAAAGGTTGCGGCCATTCAAGATTTAGCTAGTTTTGGTAGATGTTCATTAAGTGTAATCATTCCGATTTTATCCCATATGGGTGTACAGGTATGTCCAGTTCCTACAGCTGTTTTCAGTACACATACGGGAGGATTTGGTAAACCAGTTTTTGAAGATTTAACAGGGATGATGCATGGCTATATTGAACATTGGAAGACATTAGATTTAAAGTTTGATTGTATTTATAGTGGTTTTTTAAGCAATGAAAAACAAATTAATGAAGTGCTTTATTTTTTTGATGCATTTGGAGATGGAGAGGGGACACTTATAGTGGTAGATCCTGTTATGGGAGACCATGGCCAACTTTATAAGACTTATAATGAAACGATGCAGAAGAAAATGAGGCATTTAGTATCATGTGCTCATGTGGTGACACCAAACTGGACAGAAGCCAATTTTCTACTAGATCGCGTATATAGTACAGATGCGATTAAGGAGCAAGATGCTAAAGAAATGATAAAAGCTATTTCAGATTTAGGACCTTCTCAAGTAGTACTTAAAGGGATTCCTTATGAAAATGGACAGAAAATCAATATGACTTATGACCGGGAAGAAGATAGTTACTGCATGATTCCTTATGAAGAATTACCAAGTAGTTATCCAGGTACAGGGGATTGCTTTGCAAGTAGATTGATTGGAGAACTTTTAAAGGGAGAAAGTTTAGCAGATTCAGCCAAGAGTGCCACTTCTTTTGTAACTTATGGGGTAAAAGTAACTTATGAAGCTAAAACAGATACAAGAGAAGGGATTTTATTAGAACAATTATTAGATTTTTAAGGGAGGATTTTAAGATGGAGAAAAAACAAAGTAAGAGTAAATTAAGTTTACAGGCATTAGTCATTATTGGGTTATTTAGTGCAATTTGCTATATTGCACTCATGCTCTTTAAAATTCCTATTCCATCACCAGTAGGAAAACCATTTATTCACTTTGGCAATATGTTTGTTATTTTAGCAGCACTGCTCTTTAGTGGTACAATAGGTGGTTTATCAGGTTCTATTGGTATGGGGCTTTTTGATATACTTAATGGATGGGCTACTAGTGCACCTAAAACCATTATTCTCAAATTTGGTATAGGGTTTGTGACAGGAGTAGTTGCAGGAAAAGGTAATGATAAAGAAGCCAAATCACCTTTTAAATGGATTGCCCTTGCAGCAGGTGCATTTATTGTATTAGGCGTTGGTCTTTTTATAGCCTCAACAGTATATGGCTATGAGATTACTATTCCTTATCTTCAGCAGGCAGCAGCAAATACAGAGGGACTTAAAGATACATTAGTTGTTATTCCTGTACTTTATATTTTTTCATTAGTACTAGGTATTAGTCTTGCTGTAACGTGTTTCTTTATTAAAAAAGTATCTATTAAATTACAATATGCTATTTTAGGTGCTGTATGTGGTATTGCATTTAACTTAGTAGGAGAATTTTTATTTGCAGTAGGTTCACTTCTTATTGTAGGAAGTGCATTTGTACCAGCAGTTATAAGTGCACTTATTAGTTTACCTTCTACCATTATCAATGGTACCATTTCTATTGTGATTGCTCTTTTACTTTATATTCCACTTTCTAAAGTAGTAGCAAAATTAAATTTTAAATTTTAAAGGAAATTAATACAAAAAAAGCAAGCCGAAAGTCGTCCCCCCTTAAATGACGAACTTTAAGCTTGCTTTTTGTTTGTGGCAAAATGTACAGGGTGCTACTAGAATAAAGTTAAGCTTTTAGAGTGTGCCTGTAAGGAAGCCTCGTAATAGAGTACAGTGTCAGGGAACTATAGGTGAAAGGGATACCGTTGCATTTATCACTGCAAGTACCCGGAGTTTGTCTCTAAATAAAGGAAGTACCTTAGGGTTCACTGGTATAAGTTATCGTTTATTCTATGTAGCATAAAGATGTACAGTATAAAACATAACTCATTATGATAAGTTGCCACCACTTTGTTCATAAGAGGTTAGGAAAATTTAAAGGCCTATGAGAAGGGGGGACTCACAAGATCTCAATTTTCCATATATAAAAGCAGAATAGCCTAGGATTTATTTTGCTCTTATACTCTATATATACGGACAAGGGTAGAAAATGCGTCATATTATTTATGCAAAAAGTAAGTTTTGTATAAATAACTAAATGAAATATAATCCACTTGCTAACGATTTTATAAATAGATAAGATAGAAGAAATGGAGTCTGTATAAAGGGGATAAAATTAATGAATCAATTTAAAAATAAGATACATGAAGAGGCTTTCAATGAGCTGATTACGCAAAGTGAGGGAGAACTTTCTGTTCATGAAATTCAAGATGAGCAAAAGAGAAGGCAGGTTGCATTTCTCTATTTAATTGCTATGTATCAAGAAGAGTATGAGCGTTATGAAGGCATGAAGTTTTATGTAGAAGTTTATGAAGAAATCAGTATAGATGGGCCAGTTTATCTTTTAGAAGACTGTATCAAATTAGAAGATTTTGCTCATGAAAAAATATTAAAAGCTGCAAAAGACATATTAAGAGGTTGTAAACCACATCTAGAAAAACTTGAAATAGAGGATGTGAAATTTGTTGAAATAGCCTATAACTTTGCAGTAAGCAATTAGAATGAAAAATAGATAAATAATAAGTCAAGTAGAGAGGAAAAATACGTGAAATATACAACATACTTACTAGAATGGTTTGACAAGAATAAAAGACAAATGCCTTGGAGAGAGAGAAGTGATGCTTATAGTATATGGGTATCAGAAGTAATGCTGCAACAGACACAGGTTGATACAGTAAGACCTTACTATGAGCGCTTTATGGAACGTTTTCCAACGGTACATGATTTAGCTATGGCAACCCAAGAAGAGGTCTATACTTACTGGCAGGGCTTAGGCTACTACAGACGAGCAGATAACCTGCATAAAGGAGCAAAGGTTGTATCGGAGCAGTATAATGGAATATTTCCAACAGACCCTAAATTAGTTAAAAATATACCTGGCATAGGACCTTACACAATGGGAGCAGTGTTAAGTATAGCCTTTAATTTACCTTATCCTGCCGTAGACGGAAATGTAATGCGTGTACTTTCTAGACAGTTCTTAATAGAAGATGATATCGCTATTCCTAAAACGAGGAAGATTTTCGAAGAAAAAGTGATGGTACTTATGCCGGAAGATGCACGTAACTTTAATCAGGCCCTTATGGAATTAGGCGCACTTATTTGTACACCTAAAAATCCAAAGTGTGAAAGTTGTCCTATGAAGCCAATTTGTATGGCTTATGAAGAAGGCGTACAAATAGAGTATCCTGTTAAGAGTAGTAAAACAAAAGCTGAACCGGATTTTTATAAAGCTCTTATTCTTAAGCAAGGAGATAAAATTTATCTAGAAAAAAGACCAGAAGAGGGGCTTCTTGCAAAACTATGGGGAGTGCCGCTGATAACAGATGCAGTTTGGGAACAAATGAAATCAGAACTTGTCACTTTTGAAGTATTAGAGCAGGTTCAACATGTTTTCACACATCGTAGATGGCTTATGACGCCTATCGTAATAGAGTATACTACACAAAATGCAAAAATATTTGAGGAGATTTTACAAGGAGAAGGTGTGTTTATAGTACCAGAAGGACTGAAGAACTATGCTATTGCCACAGCATTTAAAAAGGTTTTACGTAAGTTACAAGAAAATATTTGATTTATGGGTAGAAATTTTGAAAAAATGTAGTATAATACAAGTATATCAATTATATGATATTTCCATTTCACGGAATCAAAGAAGGAAGTAAAAACTATTCAAGAGTCTAGTAAAGGCAGTAGGCTTTTATAGATAAGAGTAGATTTATATGAAATTCTTTGATTCTACAAAAACAATCAATACATGTATTGAATTAAAAAGGTGAGGATTAGATTTTCAGTCTAATTCTCACC
>JAHLFD010000175.1:0-9382 GCA_018883975.1 Candidatus Niameybacter stercoravium | reverse complement strand
GAACATAGCGTATACATTATCTACTACTTCTGGCTCTGATGTATCGAAGTTAATATATTTTTTATCTGGGTAAAGTTCAGCGATTTCATTAAAGATAGGTGTCATATCCCATGAACCTGATATGATGACATCCCAATCTTGCTCAGAAAAGTCAAGTACAGTTGGTTCCCATTTTGTTTGGTCTGTACCCATTTCTACAACTTTAATTTCTGCCCCAAGTTCTTTCTCTACCATTTTAACACCGTTGTTAGCCGCATCGTAGAAAGATTTATCTCCTAAATTTCCTGGAATTAAAAGAGCTACTTTTAATGCATCCTCTGTACTTGCCGCTGGATTTTCTTGTACTGGTGTAGATCCTTCTTCACTACTACAACCTACAAGTGATGTTACTGCCATTGTGCCTGCTAATAATGCTGCTAGTATACGTTTCATTTCAAGTCCTCCGTTATGTAATATATTATAATATTGCTCTTAGGTAACCGTTTTAGTATAACGTTTACTTCATTCTAGCATCCCGAACTTTTTACGTCAACTAAATCCGAACGTTTTTTTTAATTTTATTCACTTTATACGATTTTGCACAAATTAATAGCTTTTTTATTGTTATTGACATTTATTCCCTTAATCATTAGTATAAGTAATTAAAGAAAACGTTTACGTTAAGGAGATTCTTATGAAATCATCAAATATTCTTGTCATCGGAAGCTTAAATATGGACTGGATTATTAAGGTGCCACGCACTCCTCTTGCAGGAGAAACACTTACAGGTGAATTTTCACTTGCTGTACCTGGTGGCAAAGGCGCAAATCAAGCTTTTGCTGCAAGTAATTTAGGCGGTCATGTTTACATGCTTGGTGCTGTAGGCAGTGACGAAGACGGACAAACTTTAATTCAAACACTTAAGAAAGCTCATGTGCATACTGATGCTATTGCTAAGCTTGAAGATAGTAAAACAGGTCTAGCACTCATTTATGTGAATAGCGAAGGAGACAATACTATTGTTGTTCTTCCTAATGCCAATGCTAAAGTAGACCATGCGGCCATCGATGCTCATATGGACCTCATGCATCATAGCGATATTGTCTTACTCCAGATGGAAATTCCAGAAGAAACCCTTTACTACGCTATAGATCTTGCTCATAGTCTAGGCAAAACTATTATTCTAAACCCTGCACCTGCACCAGATGCTATTCCAGATCATATTTTATCTAAAATTGACTATCTTACACCAAATGAAACGGAGCTTGCTACCTTATCTGGCATACAAGCAGATACTTTTGAAAATGTAGAAAAAGCTTGCCAGTATCTCATTGCAAAAGGCGTAAAAAATGTTATTACAACACTTGGCCCTCGCGGTGCACTTCTTGTTAACCAAGAACGTACTGCTCATTTTGAAGGTTTCCCAGCTCATGCTATTGATACAACCGCTGCAGGCGACTCCTTTAACGGTGCTGTTGCTACTTACCTTTCTCAGGGTAAAACTATTGATGAAGCCATTACTTTCGGTAATAAAGTTGCTTCCATCACTGTGACCCGCGTAGGCGCTCAGTCCTCTATTCCATCATTGGAAGAAGTACTTAATCACTAAACTCATCTCTACACAAAAAATAGGGAGTATATACAAAAAGTAATTTTGTATATACTCCCTATTTTTATATCTTTCGTTTCTCTTTCCCCATTTGCCTAGAAGCGTATCATCACACAGCCCCTCTAATCCATCCTTATTTTATTTCTTGTAATTTATAGCTTATAAATCCTGTACGGCTTGCATGGCTATTTCCAAATCCAATACATCCATGTGCATAAGGTCTATCTGTATCCTCATATGCAAAAACTTCACTTCCTGCTACGCTTACTGTGATTTTATTGCCTTTTGCAGTGACTTCTAATGTGTACACCTCACCATGTTGCCACTCAAAGTCTACTTCATGAAGTGTTGTATAACCTTCATATTTTTTATAAAGGGCAAGTTTACCTTCTGGTGCAAGCCCAACAGCATAACATCGATTACCGCCTTGTACTCTTACAAGCACATGGTGATGATCACCTAATATAGGTTTCAATGTAGCTTCAAGCTTATAATCACTCCAATGTAAATTACCTGTGTAAGCTTCAGCAGGTTTACCGCTACCACTTGCCATAAGCATGTCTTCTTCTACTCTAAAGATACCTCTTAAGAATGTAAGATGGGCTGGTAATTCATGAATTGGATTCCATTTTTCATTTGGCAGCTTACCTAAATGCATTGCATAGTTACTATGACTAATGATTTCCATCTCATCTAAGTTAACGCTTAATGAGAACTGACGCATAGCCATATTACCTCTTACACAAATGATATAGAAACCAATCTCTTCTACAATCATATCCGTAGCTTCTGGAATTTTAAAGCTTACTTCTTTCCATTGTTTCTCATCTACAAGAAAACTTGTTTCACTTTCCATAATGTTTCCTGTCATACGGTCTAGTACATAAGGTACAACTTTCACCGTCCCTTGTTGATTTCCACTTACCTTAATTCTAGCTTTTACTTCATCCCCAGGAAATACAATAGGTGAGAAGTCTGGGTCATAGCGGCTATCATCAAAATCACTTGGTTTATAGTAAGTTTTATAATAAAGCTTAAACTTATCTCCATTTCCTAAAACAGGTACTGTAGCACGTAAGGAACGTGTCCCTTTATAGCATTCATCATCTACATTTGTAAGGATTACATCTGGCTTACCAGCAAAATCTGCTCTTATACCAAAAGTAGATTTTGGATACTCAAAGTTAAAGTATTTGCCTTCCTCATGGCTAAAGAGTTCTTGCCACATTTTATTTGGCTCTATACCATACATTTCATGTGTTGTCTTAGCTGTAAGTGTTGCAATTTGAGGCACGTTTTGAATATTGAGGCAACCTAAGCTACCTGATGCACATACAAAATCACCAATTTGAGGAAGCCAACTATTATCAATGCCAGATATGCCATTCATAACACCTAAAATACTTCCTACATTTCCTACATTACAGTCAGTGTCCCATCCACACATATTACAAATATTAATCGTACGAGAGTAGTCTCCTCCGCCATACATCATAGAAAGTACCATGACTGCTGCATTAGGAATAATATGGCATACCCCTTCATAATGCTGATAACCATAGTGTTCTTCTACATAATGGAAAGCAGCTCTCCAATCAGCTGGATTTTCCTTAGCATATCTGATTACATCTTCAGCAACAACTCTATACTCACAGTCTGCTGGGATAAGGCTCAGTCCTGTTCTTATAATTTCTTCAATATCATCACATACATAAGCCTTAGCAATACATGCTGCCACAAAAGCTGCTCCATATACGCCATTACCATCATGAGTTACACTTGCCATTTTCATAGCAAGGCTTGCAGCCAATTTCTCGTCTCCCGGACATAAGAAGCCCCATCCATCTGCAAAAATCTGTCCGCCAATCTGTTCTGCCATGGTTACACCATTTTGCACAATAGATCCTGATCTAGGTGCTGGTATACCATTCATAAGGTTTTCATATGCTGTATGCTCAGTAGATACACCATAGCCCCCCCACCAGAAGAATCCATGTCCATCTGCTACATAATTGGTCAAAGTATGTGCCATATCCTCAGCTGATAACGCCTTATTATAATTAAAATCTTGAAGCGCTCTTATATAGAGCATAGGTCCGTTAATATCATCATCGGCACAGAAGTTTTTATATGTAAATGGGTAAGTGGTAATCTCACCAAAAGTATCTTTTATCTTTTGATACTCCCATCCTTCTACATTGGCCCCATGAATGACACCAATAATTTTCCCAATCCATCCACCATACATCTTATCCATATACAATCTATCTAACTGCATTTTAAGTCCTCCTTGGATGTCATTTATTTTGAGTGTATTGTAGCATAGCATTTCAAAAGTATAAACAAAAAAATAGAAGTAAAGGTGTAAAAATAAATTTTTACCTTTACTTCTATTTAGATTTCTTTAAAGAAAAATTAAACAATATACACTACTTGCAAGTCCTATGCAAGCTACTATTCTAGCACCTTTGCCCACTGTATTCCCACTACTTTTAAAGCTCATTAAAATAGCTATAAGACATGGAATGCCTGGAAGCAATCCTACTAGCTGCTGTGTTATATAATTTGTTGGCAAACTTGTCACAGTGAGAAAAATAACAATTCCTGCAAGTATAAGTGTGCCTATAAAGCCTGCTTTTAAAATTTTTGGATTCTTACTAAATAAAGTAATAATCATAGCTATAATTGAAATAAATAAAATACCTGTAAAAAATAATCCTAATATACCTAGTGCCATATAAAATACCTCCTTTAATTGATAAGATGATTATAAGCACTAATTCTGTAGTTTTTTCGTAGATAATTCTAAAGAATTCTGTAGAGGAAGTTCTATAACTACCTGAAATTGCATTTTATCTTGTAGAACACTCCATTTACCTTTATAGCTTTCTACAATCTCCTTACAATTTTTCAGACCAATGCCATAGCTTTCTACATCTGCTCTTTTATGGCTGATCCCATTAGTAAGCTTTATAATCAATCGTTGATTTTCTTCTTTTATACAAACCTTTACAGGTTGCATCTTATCAGCATACTTCTCAATATTAGAACAAAGATTATCTAATACACGTCTTAGTAACACCACATCTATGCTTATTTCATGCCCTTTAGATATATCCTTTTCACAGATAACTGTAAAGCCGCAGCCATCTAGCCAATCATCTATTTCCAGTAAAATCTGGTCTGCTAAAGTATGTACCTCATATAGCTGATCTTTCTTATTCATCTGCCCTTTTGGCATACCTGCATAAGAAAAAAGTGTATCTGTCACCCCTTTAATCTGAAGAGCTTTCTGGCTAGCTATGTGAATATACTCTTCTCTCTGCTGACTAGAGGTATAGACCCCTTCTTTTAGAAAATCTAAATAACTGATTACAGCTGTTAAAGGTGTTCTGATATCATGGGATAATGAAGAAACCATCTGCATATTATGGGCTCTAAGCCTTTTTTCTTCTTCTATCTCCTGTTCTATACGACATACTAAGGCATTAATATGACTTGCTACTTGTGTCAACTCATCTTCACCTTCAAGTGGAATACGCTTTTTTAGGTCTCCACTTTCCATATACTCAAGTACTTCACTGATTTTAAGAAGATACTTAAACTTATAATGACACATAAACAGTACAAAAAAGACAAAGAGTATACCTGAAGCAATCATACTCATTACACTAACCTGGATCATAAACTGCTTGGTATAGCAAGGATATATCTGTATACGATCTACTCCATAAGGGGTATTTACCTTAAAAACATAAATTTCTTCTATCCCATAGTCACTTGTTTGAAAATCAGGACTTGAATAATACAACTTATCCTCTCTATATAAACTCACTTGCAGCTCTGGATACTCAATATTCCACACTAATAAGGAGCCTATAGAATCTTCTTCTACTCCAGTACTTTGTAAGATTGCTGCAAGCTCTTTGGCACCTTTTCTAATATACTCATTGTACTGTTCTGAACGTGTCAGCACCTTACTTCCTATAGTGAGTACAGCTGTGTGAATAAAAATATATGAAAAAATCGCTCCCATTGCAGCTATTATAATATAACCTATAATTTCTAAACTTAACTTCTTAGTCAATGTAGTAACCCTTTCCCCAAGCTGTTTTAATATAGCGTGGGTGCCTTGTGTCCTTTTCTATTTTCTTACGTAAATTTTTAATATGAACCATAACTGCATTATCTCCTACAGCAGTACCTTCTTCCCATATACTGTTATAAATATTTTCCATAGAAAAAACTTTTTTACGATGTCTTAAAAGCAAATGCAAAATATTATACTCTGTAGAAGTTAAGATGACTTCTACTCCCTCCACTGTAACCTTCTGTCTTTCTTCATCTAGACACAAATCTCCTACACTTAATGTCAGACTATCTTTAATAGGCACAGGCTGATAAATATAGCAACGTCTTAGAAGAGCCTTCACCCTAAGTAAAAGCTCTGTATTAGAAAAAGGCTTAGTAATATAGTCATCTCCCCCTGCACAAAAACCCATAGCTTTATCTGATTCCTGTCCATAGGCTGTCAAAAACAGAATAGGGGTCTGCCATCTTTGCCTAATCTCTGAACAGGCTACAAATCCAGACTTTCCTGGCATATTCACATCTAATACAATAAGTGCTATAGTTTCATCTACTCGTGTTATAGCCTCCTCAGCATCACAGGCACATACAACTTCATAGCCTTCACCTGTTAATAATATAGTTAATATTTGACGAATATCTTGTTCATCATCTACGATAAGTATTTTTTTCATGAGCTGGTTCTCCTAGTTAACGCTAGACTTTTATATTATTATAACATAAAAGTCCCCCTGCCAACCTTGATATATTCCCTGTCTACTTGACAAAGGGCACTTCACCTTGGCAAAGGGGACTGACTCATACACCTTAAGAACTACTTACTATTGCTTCTAACTGCTTATAACCTTCTTGATATGCACTACTTTCTAAGAACTCTTTTAAATAATCTCCTTCTACCTGCACTATCTCTTCTTGTGTCATATTTATAACATACTCATTTATTTTTCCTTGAATAAATGCTCTATACTTAGGTTTTATAAGTTCTATGGATGGGCTATACCACTTTTCGAGCCATTTACTATCAAATCGGTCTCCTCCAATAGTATTTTTCAGAATTTTCATCAGTTTATGTTCTCCAGAATAATGATTTGTAATATAGAGTAAGTTATACTGATCACGCTGTAATTCCTCTAATATATACCCTTTTATTTGCTCAATAGCCAACATGTCTCTAACTATTTCTTCACTCAAGCAGCCTTTATCTAAAATTTCTTCAATAAGTTTCTTTCTAAAACACTTCATACATTTCATACAGGGCTTTCCTACCTTACCTCGCATACAAGACTCTGCAATGCCTGAATAACCAGAACGCTGTACAATGAGTGAAGTTGCAACCTCACTAAGGCCTGCTGTCACTAAGCTTACAGGTATATCAACCGATGCCAATAGTCCTCCCCATACTTTATAATGCCAAGAATGTAGGTAATCCCTATAAGAATCATATCTTCTTGTACCGTAAGCAGTATCTATAATCATGCCTACTGCAATACTATCTATACCTTCATAATCTGCCATTAATAAAGCTGGAATAGAACATGCTAAATCTACAGGGAATCCTACTGGCTCTCGGATATACTCAAAGTTAGTAGCTACCTGATAAACTTTATGCCCTTTTTGGCGTAGTGACTCACATGCAAAATAAGCAGCTTCTTTCCTATAAGCTGTTGTTACACCTTCTGGAATGATACGATCTACAAAAAAGAGCACGGAATCTTTTGGCATAATGATTGCAGCAGCTGTAGAATCTACTCCTCCGCTGTAAGCTAGTGCCATCCTATAGCTTTCCTTAGATACTCTAGGTTCAAGTCTTTCATCAACAGGACCTACATCTTTTTTAATTAGCTTTTTGCAGATTTCTGAAAAGTAACTGCTAACCCCTATGGGCAATTCTAATGTTTTCTTTGCAAAGGGATATACCATCAAAATAATAGCTGTAGCCAAAACATCTGGATGAACCTTTGTTAAATCCCAATCCGTAGGAAGTTGAAATTCACAACTTGTTTGGGATAACCTAGCCTTTTTCCCTTCATATTCATTTTCTTCTGGATAAAGATTTATCTTTAATTTTCCCTGTATACACTCACACGATACACGCATCTACCTGCCCCCTTAAATGCTCTCTATGCTTATTATATTTCTATTATTAATCTATAATTAGGCGTATGTGCAATGAATTCTGCCTCCATTGGAATATCCTCCCCTAGCAAACATATGTTAAAGGCATCATCTGAATAAATCCTATACTTTTTTTCACCTAGCCTATTCATATAGTTCCGAATGGTATCTGCTTTTAATAATACCTCTAGCATTTCATACGTTAGTGCCTTACATTTTACCATCCACGATCCTGGTATAACTCCTTCACAATAACAATCTTCTCCTACTCCATAATTCACCTTATAGAGATTTTGAGTAGATACCCTATAGTAAAAGACTGTTGATTTTCCTATTATATCTGCTTCTATATACTCAAAAGTATTCACATAATCTCTTATATAATGTTCACCATATATATACTCAGAACACATTATGGTCATATATTCACCAAAAAACTTCTTAGTACACTGACTTAGTATAGCCTGAACTAGATTTTTAGGTTGAACAGGGCATAGCTCTATATTTTCCTGGTCAAACTTTAGGTCTTCTAACTCTTTATTAGCAGTAGAATAGAATACTTTAAGTTGAATTTTTTCATAGCTTTGCCTTTTGACTTGACTATATAGACTACATAGTTCCTCCAAACTTTCTATCCAAACAATAATAGAGACCATCGGCTTAATCCTTATTTCGTAAGGTAATCCTATAGTCCTTAATATTCGTTCTAACCGCTTCTCATAAGTATGATTTTCCAATATATAACGTTGGGCCTTTTTGCCTTTTTGATCTCTTAGAATAGGATGATCTATTAAGAAACTCAGTATCTTCCTTGTCTCCTCTTCACTTTGTGAATAATAAATATAATCCTTCATTTGCGTTTCAATGCTTAAAGCATATCCACTTACAACTACTGTCTTAGTCGCCATAATCTCATATACACGCCTTGCTATCATCCACTTGCTATCCTGCACAGAATTTACATTAAGAAACATATGATAATATTTATAAAGTTGTGTCATTATTTCATAGGATACGCCTCCCACAATAGAGGACCTATAAGGGTAGGGCCAATAATATCCTACTTGTATTAGCTCTTTCCTTCTTTCATAACTTCGATCATAAATATCTAAATCAAATTCTAGAGCTGGCTCTAGAATGTTCTGCATGTCTACTAAACGCCTAGGATGTTTATCTCCATACCAATTTCCCGCAAATGCTATTTCTCCTAAGTAATAAGCATGTTTATTAATAGAATTATGCAGTTTGGGCTGGGCTGCAAAAGGTAGTATGTAAACCCTTTCGTGTCCACATAGCTGCTTTTGCTCTTCAATCATACGTTCATCTGTTACAAAGACTGTTTCAAAGAGCGCACTTGCACTCTTAAAGTACTCAAAATTAACCAGTCCTTCTTTATTCCAAAATACAGTTTTAATGCCTTGTTGCTTACAATACTGAATAAGTTCTTTTAACTCTTCACTACATTCTTGTTTATAGCAGGCTATCTTCTGCTCACAGCTATGATCTTTGCCATGCCAGGCAGATTCTACAAATAACACCTCAGGTTTAAAGGTATCTAGCTCTTCCTTCCAATGAGATGCCGTTATGGGA
>JAHLFD010000174.1:0-20065 GCA_018883975.1 Candidatus Niameybacter stercoravium | reverse complement strand
CATTTAGCACTTCATGAATCAGTATATGAACAAGAATCTCAATTACAGTTTAGATATAGGGCAGAACATGTCTTATCTAAACTTCTCTCAGAAAATAAAGAGGGGACAATTGTAGTAATAACCCACGGAGGAATGATTTATCAATTATACCGTGCCTTTTTAGGCTTGCCAGTAAATACTGAAGTATTTGTGTCAACCGGGGACACTGGTATTCATGAGTGGATCATTACTGATGGCAAAAAAATAATCCGAGCTTCCAACAAAACAGAGCATCTTGCTAATAAAAATTTATAATTAATGTTTCATTAACCCAAGTGCCAATACTCCAAAACCCCCGAACCTAGTTTCCTAAGTTCGAGGGTTTAGTTTATGCTATATATTCGTAGAACCTTCTTTTTTATACTTTTCAATCACTAGTTTAATAGCTGTATAAGTCACCTCTTCAGGCAAAAGCTCTTTAATCGGCTTTAAAAGGGTAATCCCAACCTGCCTAATAGCTTCTTGAATAAGTGTTTCCTGCTCCTTGGTCATAAATTGGTCAAAATCAATAGTTAAATCTCTCTCCACGCAGCTAACAAGGTGGTTTTCTACTGTAAAGCGTGTGAGCCCTCTCATTTGAGCAATCTCTTCTATACTATGTCCTTCCTGGTAGAGTTCATAAGTTACAAGCACTGTATCTTTTTTATCTACGTGTTTATCTTTATTTTGTGCTGATACTTTATTCCGCCCTGATGTCTTCTCTTCCTTAGGTATTGTTACTTCTACCATTTTAACTTCTGGCTTTTCAATATCATGGGCTACTACATACTGGCGAATAACTTCCTCAAATCGCACGCCATACTTATCATACTTAACTTTACCTACACCTGATATAGCTAACATCTCTACTTCTGAAGTGGGATAATACATACCCATTTCGTTTAAAGTAGCATCTGAGAAAATCATAAATGGTGGTACGTGCTGCATGGTAGCAATCTCTCTTCTCACTTCTTTCAGTTCTAGTACAAGCTCATGGTCTATTGGCAGAACTTCTTTCATAAGCTTGATATCTTCCGTAGCTTTAGCCATATTAATACGCATATTAACGATCTTATAACCTTTCAGCACTTCATAAGCGGAAGGATTTAATCTTAATACCGGGAATTTATCACCATCTAAATCAATATATTTCTCTGCTATAAGGAAGGAAATCATCTCTTTAATCGTATCTTTGTGGTAATCCTTCATGAGTCCATAAGTAGAAAGGGTATTAAAACCAAACTGCTTCACCTTCTGTGTATTCGCCCCTTTAAGTACTTCTACTACCATGACCATGCCAAAGCGCTCCTGCATACGTTTAATACAAGATAAAATCTTCTGTGCTTCTATGGTAATATCCCTTTGCTCCACTTCACTGTTACAGTTGCCGCAGTGGTCGCAAAGTTTATCTGGATGCTCTCCAAAGTATCTCAGAATATAATTTCTAAGACAGCCTTCTGTATTGCAGTAATCTACCATTTGATTCAATTTTTCGTACTCACCTGATAAATCTACTGTGTCGCTGGCATTTTCAATAAGCAGACGATTAGTCATAATATCCGCCGCAGAGTATAAGAGTATACAGTTAGAAGCTACACCATCACGGCCCGCACGGCCTGCTTCTTGATAATACCCTTCCATATTCTTAGGCATATTATAATGAAGGACAAAGCGAATATTAGACTTATCAATCCCCATCCCAAAAGCATTGGTTGCAATCATAATGGTCTTTCTATCATAAAGGAAGTCATCTTGATACATGGCTCTTTCATGCTCACTCAGCCCTGCATGATACTTAGCTGCGTCTATCCCTTTAGCTCTTAACTTATCTGCTAAAGCATCTACGGTCTTTCTTGTAGCGCAGTAAATAATGCCGCTTTCCTCTCTATGTGCATGTAGATAACTGAGTACCCAGTCAAATTTATGCTTCGGCTTAGCCACTTCAAAGTATAGATTAGGTCTATCAAAACCTGTTGTAATGGTATAAGGACTGTAAAGCCCGATAAGCTTCTCAATATCTTCTTTAACGCGCGGCGTGGCTGTAGCTGTAAAGGCACCTATAACAGGTCTCACCTTTAGGCGCTTAATAAAATCATCAATCTGCGTATAGCTCGGCCTAAAGTCATGCCCCCACTGACTTACACAGTGCGCCTCATCTACAGCTACCATAGCTACATCTATTTGGTTACAAAGCTCTATAAAATCATAAGAACTAAGACGCTCTGGTGCTACATAAATAAGCTTATAGCTTCCATCCATAGCTCTTTGAATAACATTTCTATACTCCATGGTGCTGAGTGTACTATTAATGAGGCAAGCTGGTATGCCTATTTCATTCAGTGCATCTACCTGGTCTTTCATAAGTGAGATGAGGGGAGAAATGACAAGGGTTATCCCTTGCATCACCATAGCTGGTACCTGATAACAAATAGACTTTCCTGCACCTGTAGGCATAATGCCTAATACATCTTGTCCTTTTAGTAAGGCCTCTACAACTTCCTCTTGCCCTTTTCTAAAACTGCTATATCCAAAATATTTTTTTAATATATCTAACGGCCCCATATTACCTCCTATTGCCTATCATAAAAAAGGGCCGCCGCCAAAAATGATCGCCTTTAAGATAATCCTTTTGGGACAGTCCCTTCCTTTATTTTGTCTTATTTTATTATACCCTAATTTGGATAAACTTTAAACTTAATGTAATGGTTTAGGTTTACATATAAATTCAGTCTATTTTGCAGGATATTTTCAGACACTTTATTTAGTCATTATGCGCATAAACTTGTATCCCCTTTTAGTCTTAATTGGTATATAAAAGTCTAGTAAATTAGCTAAAAAAAGTTTAAAATGGAAGACATGCTTATTAAATTTTAAATAGGGGGAACTGATTTTATGAAAGAGACAACTTCAAGCTCAGAAAAGCTCGGTACTATGCCTATTGGCAAGTTACTTGCAACCATGTCTATACCTGTTATCTTCTCCATGCTAGTACAATCACTTTATAATGTTGTAGACAGTATATTTGTATCTCAAATCGGTGAAGATGCGCTAACAGCTGTTTCACTTGCTTTCCCACTTCAAATGCTAATTATTGCTTTTGCATTAGGGGTAGGTGTAGGTGTTAACTCACTTATTGCACGTAAACTTGGCGAAGGAGATAGAGATGCTGCTTCTAAAACAGCAAGTACAGGTATTTTCTTAGCGATTATTAATGCTATTTTATTCTTACTCATTGGGTTATTCTGTACAAAATTCTTTATGCAAATGTTCTCTAACGATGCGACTATCGTTGACATGGGAACTTCTTATTTAAGTATTGTACTGATTTTCTCATTTGGTGTATTTGTTGAGATTGCTTGTTCTAGAATACTTCAAGCTACAGGAAATATGATTATTCCTATGATTTCTCAACTTATTGGGGCGATTACAAATATTATTTTAGATCCAATTTTAATCTTTGGCCTATTAGGCTTACCTGCTATGGGCATTAAAGGGGCTGCTGTAGCTACAGTTATTGGGCAGATTTTCTCTATGATCTTCTCACTAACTATGTTCAAGATTAAAACACATGATGTGCATATTCAAATTCGCGGCTTTAGACCTCAAATGAGCACAGTCGTTGATATTTATAAAGTAGGTTTACCAACCATTGTTATGAATGCAATAGGTTCTGTTACAACAACCTTCTTAAATGCCATTCTTATTACTTTCTCATCTACTGCTGTTGCGATTTTTGGAATTTACTTCAAACTCCAATCCTTCGTATTCATGCCAGTATTTGGACTTACACAAGGCGCTATGCCTATTATGGGTTACAACTTTGGAGCGAATAACAAGAAACGCTTCAAACATACTTTCCTTTTAGCAACCCTTACTTCCTTTGTCATTATGACACTGGGAACACTTTTATTCTGGTTCTTCCCTGCAGAACTTCTTAGCTTATTCAACGGAACACCAGAACTGATTTCTATGGGTATTTACGTACTTCGTGTACTAAGCTTATGCTTTATCCCAGCTGCATTTGGTATTATGATTTCAACTATGTTCCAAGCTATCGGACACGGCTTCAAATCCTTAGTGATGTCACTGCTTCGTCAGCTTATCATCATTATCCCTTCAGCTTGGCTCTTTGCACAGTTATTCGGCCTTGATGGCGTATGGTTCTGCTATCCACTTGCAGAAACTATTTGCTGCATAATCTTTATACCACTTGCCTTTATCGTTATCAAAAAAGCTTTCCCTGAAGAAGCTTAAAAAGGAGAGATGTACTATCTAGACAGTACATCTCTCCTTTTTTATCTTTTAAGCTCTATCAAAGCTGAGTGCGCTACGCTTCTATACTCGTGGTGTTGTTCTTAAATCCTCATAAGCATTATAAATCTGCATAAGTTCTTCTTCATTAAACTTCTTAGCTAAGTATCTGCCTTGTTCAATACGTTTAAGAGATTTTTCTACTTGTTCTTCAAAAACATCAATTTCTCTAGTACCTCTTCCTCTTGATACATCTATTCTTCTTCTAATGCTCATAATATCTTTAATTAATGCTTCTTTATTCATGTCATCCTCCTTAGTCTAGTCTTCATTTCGCTTTAATCTTATAAAAAACCCTTCTATTTGTAAAGCCTCATAGCACTTTCAATATGCTGAATATAAATCTGACTTGTACTTTTATAGCTTCCTAAGCCTCTTTGAACCACTTCTACGTCATAGCCGAGTTTAGTCAAACCACTTTCCCAAGATGTTTCTTCATCACTTAAAACATCCTTTAAAATATGATTGCCTGCCACAAGCATAAAAGGAATAAGGGTGACTTTGCCTTTTTCTAAAGGCAAAGTATGAATCTTATCTCTATCTTCTAAAGTAGTTACACAGGCTTTAAAGCCTGCTTCATCTAGTACTTCCTGCAATATATGGTAAGAAGTATGGGCCTCATGCGTAGAGCCATGTCCTAATACTAAAAGCTGCGTATCTATCTGACTATACTCCTTTGCAAGTTCCTGTACTAATGCTTTATAGTCCTCTCTGTGAGAAAGGAGCGCTTTGCCTACTTGAACTTGTATATCCTTTTCATAGCTTTTAGCAAGCTCTATAAGCTTATCATACTCTATACCTTCTATTAAAAAGAGGGGCTGTATGATCACTTGCTTATAGCCTGCCTCTTTCAGCTTTTCCATAAGCTCTTTGGGGGACGGTAATACTAAACCTTGCTCTTCTTTTAATTTTTTTCTTAAAAAACCTGATGAAAAAGTCTCATAAACATCCCATTCTTTAAAGACTTCTTTAATGGCTTCTATACAAGGGTCAATGCTTTCCTTCTTCTGAGCAAGGTGACTTGTCCCAAAGCTAATCATTAAAATGGCTTTTTTCATATGCTTCAAGCTCCTGTGGTTCTAGTGTAATAATATGTTTCAAAATACGTTTTTTCTCTACTTCATCTGTAACTTTTTTAAGGACACCATCACGTATACGCCCTAGCCTAGCAATATACTCCCCATAATGTGCGTCATATTTATCTTCTAACTCACGTCTAATTTTAGCTGCAAGGGAAGGACTTGCCCCACCCGTTGAAATAGAGATAGTTAAGTCTCCTCTTTTAAGTGTAGATGGCACAATAAAACTGGATAAAGGCTTGTTATCTACTACATTGCATAGGATATGTCCCCTCTTACAAAACTGACCAATCTGCTTATTCACTTCGTAATCATCTGTAGCAGCTACTACAATAAAGCTTCCTGCGCAGTCACCTTCTTCATAGCATTTATAAATTCTATGAACCTTATGCCCTAAAGTTTTAAAGTCCTCTATAAAGTAAGGCGCAATCACATGAATTTTACAATCTTCTTCTATAAAAGAAGAAACCTTTCTAAAAGCTACCTCGCCTCCACCTACAACAGTTACCTTTTTACCCTCTAAATTTAATAATGCACTATACACCTTTTATCCTCCTTCACGGCCTATATACTTCTATTCTAGCACTTTTTTTATCTGTCTTCACTTAATCCTATCCATTTGCTTGAAGAATTTCTTTTTATGTATTGAAACTTTTGGCATACTAATAAGGTCTAATCAGTGTGACGTCCAAACATAAAACTCTATGCTCATGGAAGGTAAAAGTATGGAAACAGAAATTATTAATTACATTTTGCAAAATAAAGAAAAGCATTATCGCTTGGCCTATAGCTATGTCAAAAATAAAGAAGATGCTCTAGATATTGTTCAAGATTCTATTGTTAAAGCACTTAAAGCCCAACATACCTTAAAAGATATAACTTATCTTAATACATGGTTTTATAGAATTATTATTAATACAGCTAAGACTCATCTTCAAAAACAAAAGCGCTACTTCACTACGGATGAAAGCCTATTAGAAGACTATACACCTCCCATTTATGACCAGTATAGACACTTTGAACTTGAAGAGGCTCTTAGTCAGCTCTCTTATAAAGAAAAAACTATTATTTTACTTAGGTACTTCAACCAATTTGAATTAAAGGAAGTCGCTGATATAACAGACCAAAACCTTAGTACTGTTAAATCTACTCTCTATCGTAGTCTAAAAAAATTAAAACTTCTATTAGAAAGGGATTAAAGATATGAAAACAAATAAAAATAATGATTCTTATAAAGAAATCGAAGAGCAAATTGTGCAGTATTCTGATCATATTGACATTCCAGAAGAACTTGATTTCGTCGTTAAACGTGCTATTAAAGAAGGTAAAGCTGCTACAAAGCAAAAACACTTTAACTTTAATAAATGGACTAAAAAAGTTGCTGCTGCTGCAAGTATTGCTGTTGTAAGCTTCGTAGGTATGGCCAATCTTAGCCCTACTTTTGCAAAATCTATGAGTGATGTCCCTATTCTGGGTGCCCTTATAAAAGTTGTAAGCTTTACCCAATTTAACTATCATGAAGAGACTTCTGACGCAACTATCGAAACGCCTATTATTGAAGGGCTTGAAGACAAAAATCTTGAAGAAGTCATCAATAACCGCTACCTAGAAGAAAACAAGAAACTCTTTGAACAATTTAAAGCTGAAGTTACTGACCTTGAATCTTCTGGTGAAAGTGCTCATATGGGCATAGCTAGTGGCTTTGAAATTAAAACCAATAATGACCAAATTTTATCCATCGGCCGCTATATCGTTAATACTTCAGCTTCATCTTCCACAACTATTACCTACGACACACTTGATAAACAAAATGAAATTATTATAACACTTCCTAGCCTCTTTAAAGATAACAGCTATATAGAAGTCATTAGTGAAAACATTAAAATGCAAATGCTTGAACGTATAGCAGCTGATCCTACTCAATACTACTGGGTAGAAGGCGCTCCAAATACAGACGATGATCCAGTTTCTATAGACAACTTTGAGTGCATTGATGCTCATCAGGCTTTCTATATTTCAGATGCTGGCAAGCTTATAATCTCTTTTAATAAATATGATGTTGCACCTGGCTATATGGGTATCCAAGAATTTGAGATCCCAACAGAAATTTTACAAGATATTCTTGTAAGCAATTACTATATTAAATAAAAATACAAGGAAGTATTGCATGATAAATTTTTACAATACTTCCTGCATTTTAATAGACTTACTAAGTTGCTAGCGTTTAGCAGTACATAAAGAAAGGATTTAGATGATGCAAAAACATGGTTATTCAAAGAAAAAGAAAAAGCTAAAAAGAAAAAGACTCAGAAAAATAGCCATTACTCTATTTGGTGTATCCGCTATAGCCTTTGCCCTCGTTGGAGGAAAAGCTTATTGGATTAACACAAAGGTTAATGCTTCCCAAAAAGCTTTAACCCGTATTACCCAAGAGAAAACTGAACTTAAACAACAAGTTGAAGCACTTGATGCAGAGATTAAACATTTAGAAACAGAATCTGAGAAATTACAGATGGTTTTATGGCGCTTTGGTCCTGTTATCATTCCAGAAAGCATGAAAAATTAATTTTATAGAAAGATTGGGGGAAAATAAATGGCACAAAAAAACAGTAGAACAGGCATTATCCTATTATTTATCCTACTCTCTATTGGTCTATTAGGCAGTACAGGTTGGTTAATGACTAAAGCCAGGGGACAAAATGATATTCTTAAAAGTGTACAAGAAGAACTTAAAATTGCGCAAGCTGCAAAAGCTAATTTAGAACTTCAAGTACAAGAACTCACTACTAAAAATGAACAGTTAACCGCTCAACTCCAAGAACTTAATAACGAGCTTCAAGAGATAAAAGATAAGACACCTGAAATCTCAGATTTACTACCAGAAGAAGAAAATAAAAAAGTTGCTTACTTAACCTTTGATGATGGCCCAAGTGCAAATACTATTCAAATATTAGATTTCTTAAAAGCAAATCATATTAAAGCAACATTCTTTGTATTAAAAAGAGAAGGTTATGATGATATTTATAAACGTATTGTAGATGAAGGACATACCATTGCACTCCACTCTAGCACCCATGATTATTCACAAATCTATCAAACTGTAGATACTTTCATGAATGATATGAATACCCTCTCTGAACATATAAAAAACCTTACTGGTGTAGAAACTAAAATTATGCGCTTCCCTGGTGGCTCTAATAATAGAGTAAGTCATCGCTACGGCGGAAGTGATATTATGTCTAGAATCATTCCTACTGTAGAAGAAGCGGGACTTGTGTACTATGATTGGAATGTGGATTCACAAGATGCTGCAAAAGGTGTCCAAGATACACAAGTTATTGTCAACTCTGTACTTAGTCAAGCTAAATATAATAATAATGCAGTCATCTTAATGCATGATGCTGCAGCCAAAACAACAACTGTAAAAGCCCTTCCTTCTATCGTAGAAGGCCTTAAAGAGCAAGGCTTTGTATTTGAAGCTTTAACAACTGAATCAGAATCTGTAAAATTCAAATAGAAAAGACCTAACCTCTATAAGAGAGGGCAGGCCTTTTCTTTTTTCGTGCTATCTAATTTGACTATAGTATAGTTAAACTATTGACAAATGTCAGGTTGTCTTTCTATTTTTGTTCTTAACTTATTTAAATCCTAGTTAAATTTTATAAACAAGTTTCATCATTTCACTTGATCCTTGTGAAATTCCTAACTTTCTTATAGCCATATGGAACATATTAAGATGCCCGGCAGCCCCTGGGTGAATACTGGATTCATCACCTTTAGCAACCCATCCCCCTCGTTTAATCAGTTCAGGATTTTCATCAGCAGCCTGCATCCACTGATTATAATGGTGTATAAGGATTAATCCCTCTTCCTTTGCACATTCCTCTATAACCTCAATATAAGGAATGAGCCTACTGCCTCTTCCCCCTGGTGCATCCATACAAGGATTTGGTGCACGTAAAATAGGAATAGCACCTACTGCTTTTACATCTCTTATAATCTTTTTAAGGTTATGCTTATAATCCTCAACACTTACATCACTTACACAGTCGTTGGTGCCAAACATCATCATTACTATATCTGCTACCTCTTTATAGGCTTTAAAGCGTGCTTTATGGTTTTGAAGCTGGTCTTTTGTCGTTGCACCTGATACAGCTGTATTAATAAAGACATCTTTTCTTCTTCCCATTTCACCTCTTATATACTTTTCTAGAAGTTGAGGAAAGCTGTCATAACCATGTGTATGAAGTGCCCCATGTGTAATACTATCCCCTAAGAATAGCCATCTTAATGGATTCTCTTTGTCCCCCTCTACTAATGCTTTAACTTCTTTTGCATAAGGGTCTTCTTCTACCTTTTCCCATGCTGCATAAGTAGATGGGTGCTCTACTACCTCTTCTCTAAGTGCAAAAGGTGTGAAGTCACCTATAGTTGCCTTAGAAAACTGCTTAGCAATCTCTAAATGCCCATTAGCATCTAGCTGCCCATCTGTATAGCTTAAACCTTTTTCTATGCATAGATGAAAATGATCAATAATTAAAATTTCCTTCTCTTCCTTAGCAAGTGCTCTCATGACTTGTGCATAAGCTTCTGCCTGTTTATACCCTGCTTCTTCTTTAGGAGGTGCTGGTGTCTGAAGAAAGAGTAGGGCTTGCATATCTTTAACCTGCTTAAAGAATAATCTAAGATTCTCCTCAAAAGCTTCAAGCCCTTCTGGGCCCTTTTCATACTCTTCTTTCCCTACAAATAAAGCTACTGCTCTAGGCTGATAAACTTCTACTAGATTATAAAAATCCTGATTGATAGCTTCTAAAGTTTGCCCCACCCTACCTGTATTAATGGTGTAGCGTTCCCTTGTTCCTACATAATCATTGTTTCTTTTTTCCCATCTAATATGTTCTTCAAAATGACCTATAAAGTTTCTTGCTCCTTTAGTCTGGGCCCATCCGCCCTCTGCATTACTGCCACCTATAAAGATCCATGTGTTGCCACTTTCTAGATTGAACATTCTATGTATACCTCCTTTTTAACACCCTAGAGTATTTAAATTCCCTTCACTAACCTTAACCTTTAAATCAATTTGAGCTTTATTCATGGCTACTAGTTTGATTCTATTTCTACCTTTTTTAATTTGTAAAACTGCATTTTCTAAATCATCAGTTTTTACTCTATCTTTATTTTCTACAATAATATATGTCTGATCATTAGGAGCAATGTAAACAAGTTTTGCTTTTCCATGACTTACAGATAGGCAGTAAGAAACTTCAACTTCCATATCTTCCTCAGCCTCATAGTCCCACAAAGTATCTACTCCCTCAAATTCCAGTTGCCCCGTATAAACTTGCCCTTCTACACACTGCTCTTCTTTATGAAGGCTATAGGAATCCCCCTCATTAGTAAGCTTGTCATCCTGCATATAGACTTCTTCCATTTTATTTGAAGAACAACCTGTACATAAAAAGGTAATAATAGCAATACATCCTATTATATTCCTCATTCTTATTCCTCCTAGCCTTTTATTTTCATTATATCATACATTTCAGAAAATAAGTTCAAAAAGAAAAGACATGTCTTCTTATAAGAAAACATGTCTTTATTCTATATCCATTTACATATTCTCGCCTGTACACTATCAATGAGTTTAAAGAATAGAATGCCAAATAAACTAATCGCCACATTTCTTCCACTAGGAAATCTTAGTTCCCTTTGGCTTAGAGAAATCTCCCCTGAGTAGCCTTCTTCAAGAAGCAGGGAATACTTTTTCTGCACCCCTTCATATTCCAGAAAAGTAGAACTTTCCTAGAATATAAGATAAGCGCCTACTTTAATAAAAGTAGACGCTTATCTTATACTTTATTCGTGTGCAATGCGTAGGGCTTTCCCCATAGCTTCTAATGTCTTATCTAAATCTTCTTTTGTATGTGCTGTACTTAAGAACATAGCTTCAAATTGAGCTGGCCCAATAAGTACACCTTCTTCAAGAAGTGCCTTGAAGTATTTATTGAAACGTTCTACATCACAAGTCATAGCATCTTGGTAATTACGTACTACCTTATCTGTAAAGAATAGGCATACAAGTGAGCCTTCTCTTGCTACATGATAGTTAAGGCCAAGTTCTTTTAGATGCGCTTTAATACCTGTTTCAAGGTAGATTGCTTTTTCTTCTAATTCTTTGTAGATTTGTGGGTTATCACGAAGTACTTCTAGCTGCTTTTTACCAATGTACATAGCAAGTGGGTTACCTGATAATGTACCTGCTTGGTATACTGGTCCTACTGGAGAAACCATATCCATGATTTCTTTCTTTCCTGCATAAGCCCCTACTGGAAGTCCACCACCGATAATTTTCCCGAAGCATACCATATCTGGTTCAATGTCAAAGTACTCACGGCTGCTACCATAAGCAATTCTAAATCCTGTAATAACCTCGTCAAAGATTAATACAGCTCCGTATTTCTTAGTGATTTCACGAAGTGCAAGTAAGAAATCTTTTTCTGCTGGTACAACACCCATATTACCACCAATAGGCTCTACAATAACTGCTGCAATTTCTTCACCTTGTGCTTTAAAGATCTCTTCTAAAGCTTCTATATCATTATAAGGTGTAACAAGTGTATGCTTTACAACGTCTGCTGGTACACCTGGACTTGTAGGTACACCATATGTGATAGTACCTGAACCTGATTTTACAAGTAATGCATCTGAATGACCATGGTAGCAACCTTCAAATTTAAGAATCTTGTTTCTACCTGTATAGCCTCTTGCCACACGAAGGGCACTCATCGTTGCCTCTGTACCAGAGTTAACCATACGCACTTGGTCAGCACCTTTATAAGCCTCTACAATAAGTTTAGCCATCTCAACTTCGATTTGTGTAGGAACTCCGTAGCTTGTTCCTTTAGCAATCATCTCTGTGATGCCTTCTGTAATCATTTCATTGCTATGCCCTAAAATAAGTGGTCCCCATGAACAGATAAAGTCAATATACTCATTACCATCCACATCCCAGATATGACTGCCATGAGCTCTATCAATAAAGATAGGATCAATCCCAACAGATTTAAATGCACGAACAGGGCTATTTACCCCACCCGGTATATACTTAACAGCTTCTTCATAAATCGCCTGTGAACGCTTATGTTCCATAATTTTAGTACCTCCACTCTAAATCCACTTGCAAAGTTCCTTTGCAAAATAAGTAATAATAATATCCGCACCAGCTCTCTTAATAGAAAGCACGCTTTCATAAATAGCTTTTTCATCTAAAAGACCATTTTCAACCGCCATTTTAATCATAGCATATTCACCGCTTACATTGTAGGCAGCAATTGGCGCATTAAAGTTATCTTTTACACGTCTTATAATATCTAAATAAGAAAGTGCTGGTTTCACCATGACAATATCAGCGCCTTCTTCAAGGTCAAGCTCTACTTCTCTTAAAGCTTCATCTGTATTGGCAATGTCCATTTGGTAAGTTTTACGGTCACCAAAGGCTGGTGCTGAATGTGCTGCTGCTCTAAATGGACCATAGAAGCTAGATGCATATTTTGCACTATAGGCCATAATTGGAACATTCATAAAACCATTTTCATCAAGAGCTGCTCTAATAGCTGCTACTCTACCATCCATCATATCAGATGGTGCCACCATATCTGCTCCAGCCTTAGCATGACTTACAGCAATACGTGCTAAATAAGGAAGTGTTACATCATTTTGAACGTATCCCTCTTTACTTAAAATACCACAATGTCCATGATCTGTATATTGGCACATACATACGTCTGTAATGACATACATATCTGGTGCAATTTCTTTAACTTTACGAATAGCTTCTTGTACAATACCTTTTTCACTATAAGCTTCTTTACCAAAAGCATCCTTCTCATTTGGTACACCAAATAAAATCACATACTGAATACCAAGGTCAACAAGTTCTTTAATTTCTTCTTCTAAACGATCTAAAGAAAAGTGGAAGATTCCTTTTAAAGATGAGATTTCTTCTTTAATATTTTCCCCTTCTACAACAAAAATTGGATATACAAGATTTCTTCTTTCAAGTGTTGTTTCTCTTACCATTTCACGCATCGCTAAATTATGACGTAATCTTCTTGGTCTTTTAATCATCTTAAAGGCCCTCTTTCTCTTTTATTTATTGTTCACACAAACAGTTAATTAATCCTTCAATGGTAAATGGATTAGCTTCTTTATAAACTGTAAGTCCTAAATCCCTCATAGCCTTACTTGTAATTTCACCTATAGAAATGCATTTAATAGCTTTTACCTTTTCTTTATCTTCTTCATCTAAAAGCGCCATAAGGTTTTTAGCTGTAGAAGAACTTGTAAAGGTAATCACATCTACTCTTTCACTATTTAAAAGCTGTTTTAAACGCACTTTTGAACTTTCATTAAGTACTGTATCATAAAGTAATAAAGTTTCTACTTCACAAATTTCATTAATCTTTGTATAAAGTACATCACGTGCTAAGCTCCCTTGCGCTATAAGTACTTTATCTTCTTTTGTAAGCTTATCTTCAAGAAGCTCGGCAATGCTTTCTTGTGTGAATCTCTCTGGCATAAAGTCTGGTCTAATCCCATAAGTTTCAAGGCATTTAGCTGTTGCACTGCCTACCGCTACCACTTTAGCCTCCCCAAGACTTCTTGCATCTTTACCTAGTGCGTAAAGTCTTTCAAAGAATAAGCTTACTGCATTTTGACTACCAAATACAATGTAGTTATAATCTTTTAAAGTTTGAAGCTTCGCATCAATTTCCTCACCTTGTCTTGGCTGAATTTCAATAGTTGGAATCTCAAATACATTGGCACCAAGTTCAATGAGTTTTGCTTTTAAGTCACTGCTTTGTGTACGTGAACGTGTCACCATAATATTTTGTCCAAATAATGGGCGATTTTCAAAGAAGTTAAGCTTCTCACGAAGTCTTACTACCTCACCTACTACAATAAGACTTGGTGAAGTAAGACCAGCCTTTTTCACTTCTTCTTCAATCGTCACAAGTGTACCTGTTGCTACTTTTTGATTAGGTCTAGTTGCCCAGTTAATAACCGCTGCAGGCGTATTAGGGTTCATACCCTCTGTCATAAGTTTAGTACAAATTTTATGAAGGTTACTAAGTCCCATAAGGAATACAATCGTACCATTCATTGCAGCAAGCGCATTCCAGTTAATGGTATCATTTGTTTCATCCTTAAGATGTCCTGTTACCACATGGAAAGAAGGTGTATAGTCTCTATGTGTAATAGGAATCCCTGCATAGCAAAGCCCTCCAATAGCTGAAGTAATACCTGGCACTACTTCAAAGGCAATATTTCTTTCAAGTAAGTATTCGCCTTCTTCGCCCCCACGTCCAAATACATATGGGTCTCCCCCTTTAAGACGTGTTACCACTTTACCCTCTTTAGCTTTTACAGCTAATACTTCATTGATCTCATCTTGTGTCATTGTATGGTTGCTAGAAGCCTTCCCTACATAAATAAGCTCTGCATCTGGTCTAGCTAATTCTAAATACTGTGGGTTTGCCAGTCTGTCATAGACAATAACCTCTGCTTCTTTAATACAGTCTAATGCTTTTAATGTTAATAATTTATAATCGCCAGGGCCCGCCCCTACTAAATAAACTTTTCCGCTCATGCGTCTGCTCCTTTTATGCCTATAATTTTTCTAAAATAATTTTAGCGGCTTCATAACCTAAGTTTCTTGCTTCTTCCATAGTTGTACATACTCTATGAAGTGTTTCTTTTACCATTTTAACGCCTTCTTCATCCCCTAAAAGGCATGTAAGCTTCATATGCTCTTCTTCAAGCTCAGCATAAGCTCCAATAGGTAAATGACAGCTACCTTCTACACCATCTAAGAAAGCACGTTCTGCTTCAATCTGCATTTGACTTAATCTATCCTCAATTGGTCTAATAAGATCGTAGATCTTCTCATCATTTTCACGAATTTCAATAGCTAATGCACCTTGTGCTGGCGCTGGAAGGACTGTTTCTACAGGAATATAGTAACCTATCTCTTCTTCTCTTCCAATACGCTTAATGCCTGCTGCAGCCAGTACAACCCCATCTAAGTTTTCTGTCTCAATCTTACTAATACGTGTATCAATGTTTCCACGAATTGGCACAATGTTTAAGTCAGGTCTTGCATTTAAAAGCTGATATTTACGTCTCTTACTGCCAGTCCCAATGGTTGCTCCTTGTGGCAATTCTTCTAAAGACTTAATAGGATGTTTAAGAACGAGTACGTCTCTTGCATCCTCTCTAACCGGTGTATAAGTAAAAGCAAGCCCTGGGCATACTTCACTTGGCATATCCTTCATACTATGGATTGCAAGGTCAATTTCCCCATCTAAAAGCTGCTGTTCTATTTCTTTTACAAAAAGGCCCTTATCTCCAATTTTATCAAGGGGCACATTTTGAATTAAATCACCCTTTGTTTTAATAATTTTAATCTCAAACTCTACCTCTGGATTACAACCTCTAAGCTGATTTACAACCCATTCAGTTTGAGTAAGCGCAAGCTTACTTCCTCTCGTACCCACAACAACTTTCATATTCTTCACCGTCCTCTTTAAGCTCATCTTATATGTTATTTATTTCTCATCTTACTCTATTACGCTGTTTTATATTCACTCTATTCCTATAGATTGACACTTATTACTTATAACCTCCATACTTACATCTACACTAGATTATCTACTTAATGCAACCAAGCTTTCATGAGGGCAATTTTATTTTACTCCCTCCTGAAGATTATGGAATGCGTAGATAGAGAAGATGGCGCTTCTGTAACCTACCTTTGGCGCTTTCAGCTAAGAAATTCACGTAGCTATAGCTGAGATGTTCTTAGGCTTACTGTTTGAGCGTTAGCGAGTTTAAGCCGTTATCTCTGTTATAGCAAGTAGAATTTCTCTGAAATCAGAAACCAGTAGGTGGAAGAAGCACCATCGAACCGTCTACGCTCCCACACCCCCTACAATTCAAAAAGCTCCTCAAGTACCTTCCTATAGGCCTCTTGCTTCCCTTCATCATCCATTTCTTTAAGTGCCTTAACAGGCTCTCTAATAAGACGCTTTAAGGAAGCCATCATCATTTTATCAATAATCTTATATTCCCTAGGCGTAAGCTCTAGTTTATTTTGTATATAATGCATGCTGTCTTCATGAATCTCTTGACATTTAGCATTTAAAGACCTAATAGTAGGGTCTACTTTAGTCATTTTAAGCCAAGTCATAAACTCCACTACTGAGGAATCTGTCATGCTCTTTGCTTCTTTTGCAAGTTCTTCACGTTTAGCACTATTTTTATCTGATATATCTTGCAGATCGTCTACATCAAATAGCTCTACATGCCCTAGTTTACCTACTGTACTTTCTACATCACGTGGCATAGCTATATCTAATATTACAAGAGGCTTGTGAAGTTGTGGCATCTGGTCTTTCATAAGTACAAGATGCGGGGATGCCGTTGATGTAATAACTACATCAACCTCTTCTAAAAGCTCATAGCGTTTATCAAACCCTACTGGTATACCACATTCTAGATCTGCTGCTAAATCACTCGCCTTACAAAAAGTACGGTTTGCAATATAGACAATGCTAGGTTCTTCTAATGCCAAGTATTTAAGAGCCAGTTTACTCATCTTCCCAGCACCTAAAACTAAAATTTTCTTTCCTTTTAAGGTACCCACTTGCTCTTTTAAAAACTTAATGCCGATATAGCTAATGGATAGAGGATATTCAGATATTTTAAGTTGGCTTCTAATCAGTTTTCCACAAGTTACAGCTTCTCTAAAAAGCTTATTAAGTACCTTACCACTTGCACCAATTTCCATAGAAAAAGTATGTGCATCTCTTACTTGTCCCAAAATCTGATCTTCACCTAATACTATAGATTTAAGTCCAGCTGCTACTTCAAATACATGAACAGCTGCCACATCTCCTGTATTCACATATAAATATTTTTCAGCTTCATCCCCTAAAATAGTTGTAAGTAAACGAATCACTTCTTCTTTAGCCTTATCAATATGGTTTGCTGCTACATAAATTTCACTGCGATTACATGTAGATAAAATAATACACTCTAAGGGTTCCTTCTCAAGAAGTGCGTCTATAATTTCTATTTTCTTTGAATCTGAAAAACTTACCTTTTCCCTAATATGAACTGGTGCTGTATCATGACTCAGTCCAATTACTGCAATATCCATTCTCCCACCTCTATATTCTGCCTGTAAACTTATGCACTCTTATTATACTATAATCTTTATCAATTAAAAATACTACCAAACATGTGCTTTTATTAAAAAAGCAGGGTACTATAGACTCCCCTATAATACCCTGCCCCTTATATCTCTATATGCTAAATCTTAGTGACGTCCGTCTTGGCTACCAGGACCTGCACTATTGTGTTTTGCAATTGGTTTAACGTTGATATTAGCACGTTTTTCATCTTCTTGCCAGTAGATACGTTCTGCAATTTGTGCTTCTGGATTAAGTTCAACACCTTCAAGGATAAGTTCTTTGAATTTGATGTATCCAGCTCTATCGATTAAGTGTCCACCATGAAGGTAAACTGGTTTGTAATCAAGTGCCCATGCAGAGAATTTTGGCCAGTTTCTGAAGATAGCAAGGACTACATCTTCTGTTACCCAGTTAGCAAACATTTTACCCATACGAGGATATTGCTTACCTGTACGTCCACCGATCATAATTCTGTAGAATTTCTTCTCATTACGTGTCCATGCACTTGTAGGACAAGCAAGTACACACTCACCACAACCTACACAGCAACATGTATCTTTTTCAATTTTACCATTTACAAGTGAAAGCACTCTTGTTGCATGGTGGCTACAAGCTTCAACACAAGCGCCACATCCGATACAACGATCTCTATCGTATTCCATTTTTGCAATACCGATTACACCAAAGTCATTGAAGTGAGCTTTAGCACAGTCATTTGGACAACCAGCAACAGTTGTTTTGATGTGGTAGTGGCTTGGGAATACTTCTTTTTCGATTTTTTTAGCAAGTTCGTGTGTATTTACGTTAGCTTTGATACAGTGTGAGTTACCGATACAAGCCATAATGTTACGCGCACCGATTGTTGGGTAACCTTTACCGCATGTTTCCATTTCAACATCACATTCAACTACTTCTACTTCTTTGATGTAGTTATTAATGTATTCGTTTACTGCTGGAATATTTTCGTATTTGATACCTGGGATGTTAAGAGTATGTCTCATCCCAATGTGGAATGTACCATCTCCCCAAGTTTCAGCGATATGTTGTACAGAAGTTAAGTGTTTTGCATCAATGATTGATCCAGGAACACGTAATTGTAACATAAATTCTCCCGCTACTTTAGATTGACGGAAACAATTTATTCTGGTTGCTTTTACATCAATATCATGATTCATTGTGTGGCCTCCTAGTCAATTAATTTTTTCGCTTGTGTATAGTTGAATACTGGTCCTTCAAGACATACGTATGTCTCGTCGATACGGCAGTGTCCGCATTTACCGATTGCACATGACATTTTTCTTTCGAATGAAACCCAGATTTTTTCTTCTGGAATACCTTGTTTCACACATTCAAGTCCTGCAAAGTGCATCATGATTGGAGGCCCAACGATTACTACTTCGTAGTTATCTCCAAAATCTTTGAATGGGATTTCTTCGATGAATTTAGTTACAAGACCTGTTCTAAATCCTTCTTTTTCATCTCTATCTAATGTATAGATAGTGTTGAATTTTTCTTCCCAAACTTTAAGTGTATCTTTGAAAAGAATGCCGTTTTCATCTTTGAAACCTGCGATGATATTTACGCTTTGTGCAAAACCTTCTTCATTTGCAAATTTGTTGATCATACTTTTAACTGGAGCAACCCCTGTACCACCAGCGATGATTACAACATTTTTACCTTTAAATTGGTCTACTGGCCAACCTTTACCGTATGCACCACGAATGAATAATTGGTCACCAGCTTCAAGTTTGAATACTTCATCTGTTACTTTACCAACTGCACGAATTGTAAAATCCATCCAACCATCGCCGTAATCACTTACAGAGATTGGACACTCACCAATTTTAGGAATTGATAATTGACAGAATTGACCGTGTTCAACTTTAAGGTCACCTGTTGCTACTTTGATTGTAAATTCTGTTTGTGTTTCTTGTTTGAACTCAAGAATCTGACAAGCTACTGGCATTAATTCATTATGCATTGCACTCACCTCCGCAGATTTCTTTTACAGCTTTATTTACTTTTTCGATTGTCGCTGTGAATGAAATGAATTCTGGACATCTTTCTGTACATCTACCACAACCTACACACATATGACCTTGGCCAAAACGTTCGTTGTAATCATGGATTTTGTGAAGTGTTTTATATCTATAACGATCAGCAGTTGTTTTTCTGAAGTCATGACCGCCAGCCATTTCATCAAATCCTGCAACTTGACAAGAAGCAGCTGTTCTTCTTCTTTCACCTACTGAACCATTTTCATTGTAAGAAATATCTGTTGTTGTGAAACATGTACATGTGCTACATGCGATTGTACAGCTACCACAGCTTACACAACGTTTGTTAAATTCTTTCCACATATCATGTTCTTTAAGTTTGTTAAGAACATCTTTGTTAGGAATAACT
>JAHLFD010000173.1:0-8613 GCA_018883975.1 Candidatus Niameybacter stercoravium | reverse complement strand
CTCCAAAACTCACATCCACAAGAGGTACTAAGATTGTATCACCTATATGTATAGGCTCTCCTACTACTGTTTTCGTATTAATAAAATTTTCAAGCTGACCTAATAAAACTTCTAAATTATTGTTGAGTTTTGATTCCATGTTACTCATCCTTTCCTATTTTCATTAGTAATTTAATATAATTTCTTACTTCTTTATGTGTCACAAATACAATAAGAGGCTTAATAAATCTATAGAGGTTAGTTTTACCAAATAACTTTATATACCCTTCAAATGTAGCTTTTTCAAAATCTCCTACAACATTACCATAAGGTGCATAAAAAGGATATAACGCCATAAGTTTTGCAAGCCACATGCCCGTTTCAGCAGGATCATCCAACCCCAAAATAAGGTTAAAACTCATTCCTTTAGGGCGTATAGCATGCCATAAGTCTTTAAGTAAGGCTTTGCAAAAACGAATAAAAGGACCACGATTTTCATCTTCCCAGATAAACTTAATGGTCTCTATCCAGTTTATTTCAGTACATGAATGATTTGATGCTTTATTTTGCTTTTTAGAAGCTGTTTGTTTTCCTTCATGCCTTCTAGCCTGTTCACTTTTACCTTGAGTTATTCTCTCTAATTTTTCTACAGAAGAACTCACTTGAGTCTTTTTACTTTCATCTGTATGAGTTACCCGAGTGGACTTAGACTGTTGCTGTACTCTTTTATTTTCAGTAATATCTTCTGCTTCTTCCTGTGTTGCCTTTGTAACAACTTTTTGCGTCTTCTCTAATTTTTCTTCTGCCTGATCTTCAGCTTCTTCAAAAGATATTTCTTTAATAGTTCTTCCACAAAGCCGAATCTTAATACTATTATTTGTTTTAGAATCATATACAATACTTATAAGATAAAATATTTTAAACTGCATATAGTAAGCTATTACCTCATACTTCTCGGCTCTTAGTCTATATTCAAGCGGTATAAAAAGGAGCGCTAACAATAGGCAAATAACTACTCCAATGAGAGCGCCTAGCAGTATTAATATTATCTTTAGTATCAGCCATAATATAGTCATTATACACCTCTTTATTTGGCTTCAAGCATTTCATAAGTTAAGGTTTTAGTATTATAAATCCCGTCAATAAGTTCTACAACATAAGCAATCAGCCAGGTTTTATCCTTACTTAGCCCTAATGCATAACTGTCCTCATGCTTGCATGTCAGCTGATCACACGTTATAATTTCAAATAGATTTTGAGAATGAGGACATGTACAAAGTATATAAAGATCTTTGGGACCTCTATTTTTTTGAATACGTACATAGTGCCATTTGCTATGACGTAAATTCTGATCTATTTTTAAATATTTAGAGGTTTTCATTCATATTCTCCTTTATTTTAAAAAGGTAGCTAATGGGTTTGCGTATACTTTTTAGCATATTATAGAAAATATTATAGCATACTCACTTATCTTTTGACTACATTCTAGTCCTCACATTATAGGATTACTTCTATAAGTTGTATCCAAAATCAATATAAATATCCCAGAAAGGACCTATTTTATGAACTTATCAGATTTACTTAAAGTTTCAGCCGGCTATCGTTTCTATATCCAACTGGGGCTTGCACTTTTTACTTTTATCTTTTTTATTATCCTCAGTAAAACATTACGTAAGGCTACACTAAAGTTTTTTGCACACTTTAGTAATAAACTTCCTAACCTTTTAGATGAACTTACCACTGCACTTTCTAAGCCTTTAGATTATTGGTGGATTTTAACAGGATTATACGTGGGACTTTCAATTTCTCCTTTTGTATATTATCCACACTTTAAACAAAGTGAACTCATTATTAATGAACATCTCCAGATCAATCTTGCTCTTATTCCTCACTCCTTTGTGAATCTAGGCTATACAGTATGCTTTATCCTACTTCTTACATGGGGTGCTTATAATTGTGTAGATATTTATGAACAACTCCTTGTTAATATTGGCTCTAGATTCACCTTATTAGATCATAGTCTTCTGATTCGTTTTACCTCACGTATTATTAAGCTTATGATTATTATCATCGGCGGTGCTTTAATCATTGTCCAATTTGATATTAATATTGCGGGTATTTTCACTGGCGTAGGTTTAGGAGGGGTTGCCTTCACTTTTGTAGCTAAAGATACTCTTACTAATATTATGAGTGGCGTCGTACTTATGATTGATAGACCTTTTACAATTGGTGATTGGATTGAATGCGGTTCTATTGAGGGGATTATAGAAGATGTAAGTTTTAGAAGTACACGTATTCGTACTTTTGAGCAAGGGCTTGTCATCGTACCTAATGCGACTTTATCTAATGACAATATTCTCAACTGGTCTACTATGCCTAAAAGACGTGCAAAATTTACGCTAGGTGTTACCTATGACACTTCCAAAGAACAACTTGAAAACTTCATTACTCAAATCAAAGGAGCTCTAGAGCAAATAGAGGAAATCGAAAAAAATACTTATCTCGTTTACTTTAAAGATTTCGGTGATTATTCATTAGACATTGAAATTATGTACTATACTTTCCAAACTGGCTTAAAAGATTACACAGCCCTTAAAGAAGTTATTAACTTGAAAATTATGGATTTAGCAAGCCAACTTCATGTAGAAATGGCATTCCCAACGCAAACTATCCAAATGCAACCTTAAATAAAAGGCACACTTATATAAGTGTGCCTTTTATTTGCCTCTAAACCACTCCAGATTGACTATTATGAATTTTAGTATATAATTTAAAATAGATAATTTTGTATATTAAGGGGATTACCTATGAAGAAATTTTTAGACCATCTTGATAACTCCCTGCTTGTTATAAATGCAGAAGGCGTTATAAAATTTATGAACCAATCCAGTTTAAACTTATTTAATTGTACAGCGATTCAGGTAGAAGGTCTTCATCTAGATGAACTTCTAGAAGTGGATTGTCCTTCACTTCTCTCCTATGTAGGAAATTCTATTATTAATCAGACACCTTTACAACTCAAAAGTAAAAAAGGGATATTTTATTCACTTGATGCTACTAAGCAAAGCTGGAACAATGAAGACTGCTTTTTCATTATTTTACGAACAACTCTTAAGGATGTAAATCTTTCTCTTGTTAGTACTCTTCTTGATAGGCTCCCTTTTAGTATAGGTATTCAAAATGAAAAAGATGAACATGTTTATATGAATGAGACTTTCATTCGGAAACACACAGAATATTTACCAACCAACTTTACTGGAGAATTACTTGATTACATTAATGATAAGCATTGGAAAGAACAAGTGTGGGGCAAGGATCAAATTGGCTTATCTAAACATTATAACGCCAAAGCACGTACACTTAACGAGACTCAAATTACACAATATTCCATCTATAAAAATGGAGAAAAATATACAACAGAAAGTTTTATTATTCCTCTAAAAAATGAAACGACTCAAACCACTTATATAGCTACTGTCAGCAAAGATATTACTTTTACAAATAAATTAGAACAAATGTTAAAAAATAATAAACGTTTAAGCGAACTTACTACTTTTCCTCTATCTACTTATTCGAATACTTACCAACTAACCCTATTAAAGAATTTGGGAAACATTATGATTCACGAATTCAATGCTGATCAAATCAGTCTATGGATTTATAAAAAAGAAGAAAATCTTTTACAAAGTGTATTTAATTATAAAAATGAAGATTATCTAAACCCTCTCCCAACATCTATTAAACTAACAGATAAGCAAGTGGCTTCTATTGCTAGTTTTCCTTATATTAATCAAATTTCACCTATTAAAGATCGCTATGATCTAAAACCTTATGATTTAAAGTTTAAAAAAGAAGTTGGGTTTATAGGAACTTATGAAATCAAGTCTGAACAAGATAACCAACTACTTGGTTTATTAAATGTAATCTATAAAAAAGGCAAGAAAGCTTCCCCTCAGGAAGATTATATTATTAAAAGTACTTGTAAGCAGATTGCGCTTCTTATTGAAAATGACTATTTAGTGCATCGTATCTATGAAGAACTTATAAGACGTCAAGAAACCGAACAAGAATTAGAAGCCTTTTTATCAACAGCTGTAGACCTTATGGCTATTATAGACCGCTCAACAGGACACTTTATTAAAGTAAGTGATGGTTGGCAGAAGACTCTCGGTTGGAGTAAATCAGAACTTCTATCTCATATGCGCTGGCAAGATCTTGAACATACTGAAAATCAAGTTTACCATGCTAATCATCCTTTAAATGAATCCTCAATCATTAGAGGTTATATAACAAAATGCCGCTGCAAAAATGGACAGTATAAATATTTAGAATGGAACTATATTCAGATGAAAGATAGAAATATGTTCGTTTGCACTGCACGTGACCTTACTGCCGAAAATCAATTAAAGGCACAGAAAAAAGCTTTAGAAGAAGCTATTCAACTCGAAAGCTTTAAAAATGAATTTTTTGCTAATATATCGCATGAACTGCGCACACCTCTTAATATTATTTTATCTAGCTTACAGCTCCTTAATAACGTTGTCCAAAGTGGTACAATTATTGATGATGAGCAGTTCACTTTAACCACTTATATGGAGAGTATGAAAAAAAATGTTTATCAATTGCTTAAACTTATTAATAATATGATTGATTTAACCCGTATTAATGCCGGCTATTATCCTATCAAATTAGAAAACTATAATATTGTTAGCTTAGTTGAATCTATTACAGATTCTATTATTCAATACATTGAGGCTAACGAGATGCATTTAATCTTTGATACTGAAATCGAAGAAGAGTACATTGCATATGACCCTGACTTAATTGAACGTATTATGCTAAACTTACTTTCTAACAGTATTAAATATAACCGTGATAAAGGTAATGTTTGGGTCTATATTGCATTAACTGAAGATTATGTATCTATTAGCGTAAAAGATGATGGTATAGGCATTCCCGAAGAGCATCTAGGTAGTATATTTAACCGCTTTGTACGAGTTGACCACACTATGTCAACTAAAAGAGAAGGAAGCGGCATTGGGCTTTCCCTCGTAAAGTCACTTGTAGAAATGCATGATGGTCATATTTTGGTAGAAAGTCAAATCAATGAAGGAAGTACATTCACTATCAATCTTCCTAGAAAGACCTTACCAGATCAAGATTACAAAGATTGGCTAGAAAATCATGCGTGCATCAACCTTGAAAAGCACATCGTTGAATTTTCAGATATTTATAACTAAGCATCTTTAAATATTTATTAAACACCAAAAATCCCAATGGTCACATTTTCATGTAACTATTGGGATTATTACCTTTATAAGGTTGTTAACCAAATCTATACGCCGAGTTCTGTATTTGATAGATAGCATTTTCCACAAACCATAAAAAACACACTCAACACCTTGTTTTACAAGGCTTACAAGTTTTTCTAATATAAAAATTTTCAAGCGTTTTTAATGAAATTTAAAGCCTAAAAAATAAAAAGTGCATTAAAAATGCATTACTAATATCACCCATTATTTGAGTATGTATTCAAAGTTTTTGTCCAAGATTGTCCATTATAATTTTGGATAAATCTCTTGTCTTCATTTAAAAATACCATAAACATTACAAAATCAATCTTATTTTAAAATGAACAAATTTAAATGCCATTAATAATTTTTCTTCACGCACACAATATCCCTAATCTCCTGCATTCTGAATATAGTTAGCACATTGACTACCTTCTTCGAGGTCGCTACATCCCCATGTGTATCCTTCTAATATACGTTCTATAGTTTCTTTCATAAAAACAGACTACTCTCCTTTATAGGAGTATGACTTAAGTTAACTACATATAATCATCAGTTTTATTTTAAAAGTTATCTATTGTTATAATGTATTCTTCTAGCATTGGATCCTTAATAAAATACTTTGCAGATTTGCAAAAATCATTAAACGGATTTATAAGCCATAAATATTTTTCATATACAACACTTTGCTTGTATTTCTCTAATAATTTTAATATGGTGTCTTTATTTTTAATTGCAATTTGTTTGACCTTTTCAAAGTCATACTCATTTGTATTAGATATTGCTGCATCTTCTAATTCCAACATATACCAATTAAAATACCATATGCCATCTCTTGATTGTTTTATATAATGGTATTTAACAAGGGTTTCAGCTATTGTATTTACAACATTATCTGATACCGCCATTCTTACATACTTTGCTTGTTTTTCTTGAATCCTATACGCTTCAATTATACCGGGACCAAAGGCTATATTATCACTATGATAATATTTACCTTTGGTTAATGCTCCCCTAGTATATAATCCAGTTGTACGTAAAATTGATAGGTTAATTAAAAAACATGCCTGCATTAAATTCACAATCCCATTACTACTAACATCAGTAGTTGTTAATATATAACTATCTGAAAAGAAAGCTAAGCCTAAGCCTACCCACTATTAACATACTCCCCTATGAAAACCTCCTAGTATTAATAAACAACTTCTTATGATTATTTTTTATTTTCTCCTTTCACCTAATTAAACTTGTAATAATTAAAATTATTTTATATTTTTCAAAATTTAAACTAACTATTTACAATAATATTTATTTAGTGTAATATTCTTATTAAGATTTAGTTTAATTAAGGAATGATATAATGATTAAAAGAAACACCATTCAATGTTCTTTAGTTTTTGAAGCAGTAAACAAACTAAACTGTCATGCAACCGCAGATGAAATTTATACTTCAATTATTCAGGAACATTCCAATATCAGTAGAGCTACGGTGTACCGAAATCTGAATCAGCTATCCAAAATAGATAAAATTCGTAAAATAGAAATTCCGGGCGGAGCCGATTGTTTTGATCATCAATGCTATGACCATTATCACACAAGATGCGAAAAATGCGCCAAAATATTTGATGTAGACATGGAATATATTGTAGATTTTGAAAAAAACATCAAGAACCCTCGTGGATTCCAGTTTACTGGCTATGATATCGTTTTCAAAAGTATCTGCCCGAAATGCAAGAAATAATTCACTCATAAAGGCTCATACGGGAGCATATATATAACCCGTAAATAATATATAATACAATAAGGAGTACAACTATGAGAAGTTTAACAACATTAGACCTACAATATGCACATCGATTCTATGGTTTCGAAGGGGAAGCACAGTATTTACATGGCCATACAGGAGTCCTTACTATTGAAGTTGAAGATTCTGTTGAACCGGGAGTTAATATGGTTTTCCCATGTAATGAGATTCAGAAAACTGCTTGGGAAGCTCTAAAGAATTTCGACCATGCACTGATTTTGCGAGAAGATGACCCATTACTGCCTGCAATACTAAACGTTTATGAGGCACAGGGAATTAAAAACGGTGCACCTGCCAATAAAATGAAAGGGCCTGCATTTAAGACAGATCTTGCAACAGCATATCCTGAATGCCGTTTAGTTGTTACGAAAGAAACCATGACGGTTGAAGGCATGATTAAAATTGTATATGACCTGCTAAAAGACAAACTGAATATTGCAAAAATTACTTTTACCAGTGGCGTTAACGCTGCCTCAGAAGAATTTAAGACAAAAAAAGAAATTGACCGTTGTCCTTTATGTGGCATTGCGTTGAACGAAAATGGTGTTTGTCTTAAATGTGGATATAACAAATAACAAAATACATAAAATCACCATTCTCTAACCGCCTTAAGCTTTGTTAAGGCGGTTTTCTATTATATATCAACATGATTTCCTAAAGTTGGCCTTCATACCATTTATTATCTTATACACCCAATATAAATAATCTCCACTCGGAAAATATCTATTTTTCTTATCTTCAACTTTATCGTATTTTTATATTAAAATCAGTATTTTAAGCAAAAAAATAAAGGATACGCCCATTAGGACCTATCCTCTACATACCTAGCCATCTTCTTAATTAAAGCTGATACATTATTAATATTTATTTTATCTAACTACCATGCTGCTGGACTTCCTATAATATTAGCGTCTACAAGTATCTGTACAGCTTTTTCATAATCCTTATCCTTTTGCATACCTTGAACAGCCTTCTTGAAATCCGTCCATATTTCTGGCTCTCTAATCATATTAGCAGGGCACCGTTTACCACAACTATCATAGTGCCTAATCACTCTATCTGCTGGAATATTTAACTCTTTCATAAGTTTTTTGTACGCTCTACTGCATGAGCTACAGCTTTACTGTAATCTCCATCTTGATTGACACATATTTCTATTCCTATGCTATTGCTATTATTACATTGTGGAACTGCTGGATTAGAAACATATTTTTTACCATTATGCCAAGACTGTACACTATGCTCTACTAATTGTATAGCTTGTTTATCGTCTACCACATAATGCGCACTAGCCCCTCTATCTCCACCATTAAAATACCTATAGTGTCTTTCTACATCTGCCCCTATATCTGTATTGTCTGTTTCATGTATTACGATATAGACTGGCTTATTGATACCACTCTGATTGTATTTAATAAGCTTCTTTGTTATTTTCATTGTTATTCTCCTTTTGGTGTATCTAATGCTGTACTTTTACCGAAGTAATACCCTACCACTGTACTTACAATAGCTACAAACTCACTGGGAACAGCTTTATTA
>JAHLFD010000172.1:0-16234 GCA_018883975.1 Candidatus Niameybacter stercoravium | reverse complement strand
TAATAGTATAGATAGCCGATTTAACTATATAGGCTGTGTACCTAGAAATAAAATTATTGGCCGCATTGATATGCGTATATGGCCTTTTTGGCAGAATCCGTTTTTAAAAGAAGAAATTTATTAGAAAAGTAAAGGTGAAGAATAATGCAAATACAATGGTATCCAGGACATATGACGAAGACAAGACGTTTAATAGAAGAAAATATTAAACTTGTTGATATTGTTATTGAGTTATTAGATGCAAGAGCACCTTATAGTACTAAAAATCCTGATATAGATAAACTTGCAAAAGGAAAAATGCGCTTAATCGTTCTTAATAAGAGTGATTTAGCAGATCCAAAACTGCTTAAAGCATGGACTGAGTGGTATAGCAGTAGTAATGTTAAGGTTATTGAAATTATCGCTACATCAGGTAAAGGTATGAAAGAGGTTACAGCTGCAGCTGAAGAAATGCTTAGAGAAAAAATTGAGAGGGATAAAGCAAGAGGACGTATTTATAGACCTATTCGTGCTATGATTGTAGGTATTCCAAACGTAGGGAAGTCTACTTTTATTAACACTTTAGTAGGAAAAGGTTCTACTAAGACTGGAGATAAACCAGGTGTAACGCGTGGTAAACAATGGGTTAAGATTAAAAAAGGCTTTGAACTTTTAGATATGCCAGGTATCTTATGGCCTAAATTTGAAGATCAAGAAGTTGCTAAAAAACTTGCTTATTTAGGTTCTATTAAAGATGAAATCTTAGATACACGTGAGCTTGCTATGGGCTTTTTAGAGTTAGGAGCAAAACGTTTCAGAGGCAAATTAGAAGAACGTTATAAATTAGAAATTACAGATGAAATGACACCATATGATATGCTACTTGCAATTGGTAATAAACGAGGCTTCATTACACCAGGTGGTGGGGTAGATGAAAACAGAACAGCTCTTGTTATTTTAGATGAATATCGCAGTGGCAAGATCGGTAAGATTACAGTGGAATCCCCTACAGACCTTGTAGGAGAGGAAGGATCAGATTGTTAAAAGTTAAAAATTTTTTAGAGTTTATAAAGGAGCCATTACTTGCTGTATTGGCTGCTTTACTCATTTCACAGTTTTTAATGATGCACACACGTATTCCGAGTGGTTCAATGATTCCTACAATCAATAAAGGTGATCATCTTATTGTTAATTTGATTCCAAGTTATTATAGAGTGCCAGATAGAGGTGAAGTAGTAGTTTTTGAATATAATGGTGAGAATTTAATTAAACGTGTTATTGGGCTTCCTGGAGATATTATAGACTTACGAGATGGAAAAGTGTATATTAACGGAGAGGAACTAGATGAAATAGCTTATATTCGTACTTTTAATAGCACAAGAGAATATGTAGGAAGTAGCATAGAGTTTCCGTATACAGTACCGGAAGGTAATTACTTTATGATGGGAGATAATAGGGAAGGAAGTGCCGATAGTCGTATTTTTGGTGCTATTCCAAAGGAAAAGATTATTGCCATTGGTGCATTTAAAATTTATCCTTTAGATCAGATAGGTGTATTAAGGTAATAAATACTTAAGGAAAGAGGCGTAAATCATGGAAAAGTTAAGAAACGCATTAGATTTTAGTAAGGATTTACTAGTTGCTCTTTTAGCAGCACTTCTAGTTATTCAATTTGTAGCTATGCATACAGAAGTACCAAGTGGTTCAATGATTCCTACCATTAATGAAAAAGACCATCTTCTCATTAGTCAATTTACAGCTTATCATAAACTTCCTGAAATAGGGGATATTGTTATTTTTAGAGAAGGGGCAGATAGACTTGTAAAACGTGTCGTGGCTAAAGGTGGAGATATAGTAGATCTTCAAGATGGGGATGTTTATGTTAATGGAGAGATTTTAGACGAATCAAGTTACGTAAGAAAAGAACATGTTACATATCCATTTTCTTGGAGCGATATAGAATTTCCTTATGAGGTACCAGAAGGAAGCTTTTGGATGATGGGAGATAACCGTGAGGAGAGTGCTGATAGTCGTGTATTTGGTGCAATAAAAGCAGAAGCTATTATTGCTATTGGAGCTTTTAGAATTTATCCTTTTGATCAAATAGGAGTATTAGAATAATGGATTTACAGACACTTAAAATGAAAGAGATTGAAATGCTCTATAAAAATACTTCTATAGAAGCATTGCCAGCGTTATTAGAGTTTTTTAAAAAAGATACAAGAGCTGGCGTACAAAAGCTTTATCAAAAAGGATTAAAAGAACTTCAAGCACTAGAAAATCTGAAAATAGAATGGCAACAAAAACAGGACTTTGATGAATGCTTTAGAGAATCAGGCCAGATTTTAGTAGGTGTAGATGAAGTAGGAAGGGGACCATTAGCAGGTCCAGTTGTGGCATGTGCCGTTGTTTTACCTACTGATTGTGAACTATTAGGTGTTAAGGATTCTAAAAAGTTGACAGAAGAAAAAAGAGAACTACTTTATGATGAGATTATGAAAAAGGCATTGTATGTAGGAATCGGTATTATAGAAGCAACTGAAATAGATGAGATTAATATTTTACAAGCTACCTTTAAAGCTATGAGAGTTGCTTTAGAAAAGATGAATGTGATCTATCAAACGGTTTTAGTAGATGGTGATAAAACCATTCCACAGCTTGATTGTATACAACATGCTATTGTCAAAGGAGATAATAAGAGTGCTTCTATAGCAGCAGCAAGTATTGTTGCTAAAGTGACAAGAGATCGAATGATGAAAGAGTATGCCCTTACTTATCCAATGTATGATTGGGAAAGTAATAAAGGTTATGGAAGTACAAAACATTATGAGGGTATTAGAAACTATGGGATTACATCACTTCATAGAAAAACCTTCTTAAAAAAGGAAGGGTTTTAAATTCTAATAATAGGATATCAAATGCTGCCTTAATTGTTATAGATAAGGCAGCATTATTTATAAGGAGAAAAATTTTTCTTATTAAACTTATTTACTTATTACAGTATAAAGGGTATCATCTTTCTAGATGTTCTGATGTTTATAAAGATTTTAAACTGGCTACACTTCTAACAGAGTAAAAACGAGAAGGCAAATTAAATATTTGCAAATGATAGGAATGAAGGACATGCCAAAAAGTAGAGACAATACTAATAATAGACAAATAGGTACTTATTATGAAATACGAGCTAGAGAATATCTAGTCGATAAAGGATATCAAATTTTAACTATGAATTTTAGATGCCGAATAGGTGAGATTGATATGATCGCAAAAGACGGGGCATATACTGTATTTGTAGAAATTAAATATAGAAGCAATAATAAATGTGGATTGCCTCGCGAGAGTGTAACCTATTACAAGAAGCAGAAGATTGTAAAGGTAGCTCAATATTATTTAGTCTATCATCATTTAGGAGATATTCCATGTAGATTTGATGTTATTGAGATTTATAAAGAGCAGATTAATCATATTATAAATGCGTTTATGGAGGGATAATTATGCAAAATCACACAGACTGTATATTGGATCTTGAAAGTCAAGTGCCTCATGTAAAATTTAAAAAATGGCAAGATGATCCTCATATGAAGCATTGTTTTACAACTAAATTAGGTGGTGTTAGTGAAGGAGAATGGGCAAGCTTAAATTTAGGCTTCAACAGGGGAGATGGAGAAGGTAATGTCCTTGAAAATTATAAAAGGGTTTGTCACATGTTAGAAGTACCTTTTGAAAGCCTTATCTTATCTAGACAAATTCATGAAACGCATATAGAAGAAGTGACATTAAAGGATGCGGGAAATGGTATTCATTATCCTAATAAATGGGAGAGTGTAGATGGTATTTATACCGGGGAAAGGGGATTAACACTTGTAACACATTATGCAGATTGTGTTCCCCTGTTTTTTTATGCATCAAAGTATGGTATGATTGGAATGGCCCATGCAGGCTGGAGAGGTACTGTAGGGGGTATTGGTAAAAAAATGATTGAAATATGGCATAATAAGCATCATATTCCACTTGAAGAGATACAAGTAGGGATAGGTCCTTCTATAGGGCCTTGCTGTTTTGAAGTAGGTGAAGAAGTGGCTAAGGTCTTTATAGAGCAGTTTGGGCATGTAAGCTTTATTACAAAAAATATACACAATGAAAAATATTATATTGATTTATGGGCATGCAATGAAAAGATTCTAATGGATGCAGGCATAAAACAGGAGCAGATTGCAAAAGCTGAGATGTGTACCTGTTGCCAGAGTGATATTTTTTATTCACATCGAAAGACACAAGGAAAAAGAGGAACATTAGGTGCTTTTATGTACTTGAAATAGGAGTTGACAACAGTGAAAAACAGAACAGAATATAAAGCACATCTTATTACAGATGTACTACCCGGTAGTATTGCAGAGGAATTAGAAATAGAAAAAGGCGATAAGCTTTTAGCCATTAATGATGAATATATACAAGATGTATTTGATTATCGCTTCTTATTAGCAGATGAAGAAATTGATCTTTATATTGAGAAAGCAAATGGTGAACTTTGGGATTTAGAAATTGAGAAAGACTACAGTGAAGATTTAGGACTTGTCTTTGAGACAGAATTGATGGATGAACTTATTAGATGTCGTAACAAGTGTCAGTTCTGCTTCATTGACCAGTTGCCGCCTAATATGCGTAAAACAGTCTATTTTAAAGATGATGACTGGCGCATGTCATTTTTAAATGGTAACTATATTACTTTAACAAATATTTCAGAGCGTGACTTAAATCGTATGATTAAATACCGTTTATCACCTCTTAATATCTCTATTCATGCAACAGATCCTGAAGTAAGAATTAATATGTTACACAATCGTTTTGCAGGTGCTATTAAAGAACAGCTTAGACATTTAGTAGACAATGGTATACAGGTTAATGGGCAGATTGTATTATGTAAAGGCTTAAATGATGGTGCAGTCCTTGATCAAACGATCCAAGACTTAAGTGAATTTATTCCGGATATCTTATCACTTACTATTGTACCTGTTGGTTTATCTAAATTTAGAGAAAGTCTTACTACATTAACTTCGTTTGATGGACCATCTTCTAGAGAGGTTATTAGAGTTGTTGAAAAATGGCAAAAATATTATTTAGAGAAAATGGGCACACGTTTTGTCTATGCCGCAGATGAATTTTTCGTAACAGGAGGAGTAGAACTGCCAAGTTATGAAAGTTATGAAGGATTCCCTGTTTTAGATAATGGTGTAGGGATGTTGACTAAATTTAAATATGAGTTAGAAAAGGCACTTGCAATGCATCAAATAGATGAATCTATAGATTTTGAATGCTGCCTTGTAACAGGTTGTATTACAGGTGAATTTATGAAAATGTGTGCAGCTAAAGTAAAAGAAAAATTCCCTAATGTAACTATACATGTCTATCCGGTTGTGAATCATTTCTTTGGAGAAGAAGTCACTGTAACCGGTCTTTTGACAGGACAAGACATTGTAAGTACCTTAAAACAGCAAAAGAAGCTAGGGAAAGTTTTGCTAATTGCTGAGAATATGTTAAAATGTGGTGAAGAAGTCTTTTTAGATGATTACACATTAGACCAATTAAAGAACGAACTAGATATGCCTGTCCTTGTTATGCCTAATGAAGGACAAGAGTGGCTAGAGAAGATTTTACATGCAAAAGGAGAAACAAAATGAGTAAACCAATTGTAGCAATTATAGGAAGACCAAATGTAGGTAAATCTACATTATTTAATAGACTAGCAAAAGCTAGAGTTTCTATTGTAGATGATACACCAGGTGTTACACGTGACCGTATTTATGCTGATGTAGAATGGCTTAATCACAAATTTACCATGATCGATACAGGTGGTATTGAACCAGAAAGTAATGATATTATTTTATCTCAAATGCGTAGACAAGCTGAAGCAGCTATTGCATCTGCAGATGTGATTGTATTTTTAGTTGACGTTAAAACAGGTCTTACAGATTCAGATATGCACGTTGCTAACATGTTAAGAAAAGCACATAAACCAGTTGTACTTGTTGTAAACAAAGTAGATGATATGCAAACACAGACTATGGGAGTATATGAGTTCTATAATTTAGGCCTTGGTGATCCAATTCCAATTTCAGCTGGACAACCTCTTAACCTTGGAGATATGTTAGATGCTATTGTTGAGCACTTCCCAGGTGACACGCAGGAAGAGGAAGAGGATGAAGCGATTAAAGTTGCTATCATTGGTAAACCAAACGTAGGTAAATCTTCACTTGTTAATAAAATTGTAGGTGAAGAGCGTGTTATCGTAAGTGATATTGCCGGTACAACAAGAGATTCTGTTGATACAGAAGTAACAATTGATGGACAAAAATATGTACTTATTGATACGGCAGGTCTTCGTAAGAAAAAGAAAGTTACAGAAAGCATTGAAAAATATAGTATTATCCGTACAGTAGCAGCTGTAGAGCGTGCAGATATTGTACTTATTATGATTGATGCTAATGAGGGGATTACAGAGCAAGATACAAAAATTGCAGGGATTGCTCATGAGGCAGGGAAAGGCTGTATTATCGTTGTGAACAAATGGGATTCTATTGAGAAAAACGATAAAACAATGAATGTATACCTTAAAGATATTACAAATACACTTGCATACATGCAGTATGCACCATGTATGTTTATCTCTGCTGCAACAGGACAACGTGTAGGTAAGCTGTTTGATATGATTCATACCATTGCACAAAATCAAACACTTCGTATTAGTACAGGTCTATTAAATGATGTACTTTATGAAGCAACAGCTATGAATCAACCACCATCAGATAAAGGTAAAGCACTTAAAATCTTCTATATGACACAAGTAAGCGTTAAACCACCAACATTTGTTCTATTTGTAAATGATAAAGAACTTATGCATTTCTCTTATTTAAGATATATTGAAAACCAAATGCGTGAAGCTTTTGGCTTTAAGGGAACACCAGTTCATTTCATCGTAAGAGAAAAAGGCAGAAAGGATGAATAGAAATGTACAGACTTGTCGCACTTGGTCTGGGCTATTTGCTTGGGGGAATTCAAAGTGCCATTTTATATGGACGTTTTAAAGGGATTGAGATAAGAAATCATGGGAGTGGCAATGCAGGGGCTACAAATACCCTACGTGTACTAGGCAAAAAAGCAGCCCTTATTGTTTTCTTATGTGATGTATTAAAGGCTGCATTAGCAGTTATCATAGCAAAATTACTATTTCCAGAAATGGCACTTTTAGCTGGGCTTTATGCAGGTATTGGTGCTATTCTAGGCCATAGCTATCCTTTATTCTTTAAATTTAAAGGAGGTAAAGGAATTGCTGTAACAGTTGGTGCAATTTATATGATTGATCTACCTACTGCTCTTATTGTCAGTCTTATTTTTATTATAAGTGCATGGATTACACGTATTGTTTCTATAAGTTCTTTACTTTTAACAGGCTTTATTCCTATTCTCTTATTTGTATTTTATAAAGGAAATGAACATATTGTGGAGATTGTTACATTAGGAGTAGTCATTGCGGGCATAACGGCTTATAGACATAAAGCAAACATAAAGCGATTAATGGAAGGAACAGAATCAAAGCTTGGAAGTAAAAAATAAGGAGGGATTCTATGCAAAAGATAGCAGTTTTAGGTGCAGGAAGCTGGGGGTTAGCACTAGCACTTTTACTCAATAAAAAAGGAAATGCAATCACCATATGGTGCTATGATTCAAAAGAAAAAGAAGATATCTTAACTTTTAGAGAAAATAAAAGATGTCTACCAGGTATTAAAATCCCTTTAGAAATTCAGTTTACAACTTCTATGGAAGAAGCAGTAAAAGAAAAAGATGTAGTCATTATGGCTGTACCATCTAAAGCTATTAGAAAGACTACAGAAAGTATGAAAGCATTTGTGCCTGAAGAAGCTATTATTGTTAATGTGTCCAAAGGAATCGAGTTTGAGACACTTTATACCCTTTCACAAGTGATACAATCTGTTGTGTCAAACCCAGTTGTTGTTTTATCAGGACCAAGTCATGCAGAAGAAGTAGCAAGGCATATGCCAACAACAGTGGTAGCAAGTAGCAAATGTATAACAAGTGCCGAAAAAATTCAAGACCTCTTTATGACACAGTACTTTAGAGTCTATACTAATCCGGATATTATAGGGGTTGAATTAGGTGGAGCCCTTAAAAATGTTATTGCATTAGCAGCAGGTGTCGTAGATGGATTGGGTTATGGCGACAACTCAAAAGCGGCACTTATGACAAGAGGTATTGCAGAAATTTCAAGATTAGGTGTAGCTATGGGTGGTATGCCTGCTACATTTGGTGGACTTACCGGTATTGGTGACCTTATGGTAACATGTATGAGTGGGCATAGCCGTAACCGTAGATGTGGAGAACTCATTGGACAAGGTTATTCTTTAGAAGAAGCAACTCAAAAAATTAACATGGTCGTAGAAGGAGTTCCAACAGCTAAAGGGGCTTATGCCTTAATGAAAGCCTATAAAATAGAGATGCCTATTATAGCGGGTATTTATGAAGTACTTTTTGAAAATTATTCTGCACAGGAATGTGTGCAAAAGCTTATGAATCGTGATAAAAAAATGGAGAGTTTTGATTAAAGTTAGGCATATATCATCCCTTTAGACATATATTTAAAATGTACCCATACATTTTAAATATAGAAGGAGGGGCCTAAATGGAATATTGTGATATCTATAGAGATATTTCAGAAAGGACAAACGGTGATATATACTTAGGAATTGTAGGACCTGTACGTACAGGTAAATCTACTTTTATTAAACGTTTTATGGAAGCACTTGTTATTCCTAATATTGCTAATGAGTATAGTAAAGGACGTGCTCAAGATGAACTGCCTCAAAGTGGAGATGGTAAAGTTATTACAACAACAGAGCCTAAATTTATTCCCAATGAAGCAGTAGACATTACCATTGGTGGAGACTTTGATGTAAGCGTGCGACTTATTGATTGTGTTGGTTACATGATTCCTGAAGCAGAAGGTCATATGTACAACAATGTGCCACGTATGGTTAAGACACCTTGGTTTGAAGAAGAGATTCCTTTTGCTCAAGCAGCAGAGATTGGAACCAAGAAAGTTATTAATAATCACTCTACTATAGGAGTTGTTGTAACAACAGATGGTAGCTTTACCAATATTGCACGCAATAATTACATAGAGGCAGAGGAACGTGCCATTAATGAGCTTAAAAAAATAGGGAAACCTTTTATTGTAGTCTACAATACAAAGAGACCTTATGATCCTGAAGTCCTTGAGGAAACATCAACACTTTCAAGAGAGTATGATGTACCTGTTGTGCCATTAGATGTAGCACAGATGAAAGTAGAAGATATTAATAATTTACTTGAAAAAGTACTTTATGAATTTCCACTTAATGAAATTCAATTTATGCTTCCTAAATGGGTGGAAACACTTGAAAATGAGCACTGGCTCAAAAAGCAATGGGTAGATTATATTAAAGAGGTTATCTATCCATTAGAAAATATCCGCCAGATTAAACAAAGTCTAGAACGCTTCAAAGACTTAGAGTTTATTAAAAATGTTTATTTAGAAAAAATTCGCTTAGGCGAAGGTGTTGTTAAAATTGATATTAACACAACAGATGATTTATTCTATCGTGTTCTTTCTGAAACAACAGGTATGGAAATCAATGGTGATCATGAATTAATGACACTCATTAAAGATTTAGCAACTACTAAACGTGAGTATGATAAAGTTGCTTATGCACTTAATGAGGTTAAACAAAAAGGTTATGGTGTTGTTGCACCAATTTTTGATGAATTAACTCTGGAAGCGCCAGAAATTGTGAAACAGGGTAATAGCTTTGGGGTTAAGCTTAAGGCAAGTGCACCAAGTTATCATATTATTAGAGCAAATATCCAGACAGAAGTATCTCCGACTGTTGGAACAGAAAAACAAAGTGAAGATCTCATTAATTATATGATGAGTGAATTTGAGACAGACCCAGCTAAAATTTGGGATTCTAATATTTTCGGCAAAACACTTCATGAACTTGTTAATGAAGGCTTACAGAATAAACTGTATCGTATGCCTGAAGATGCTCAAGTTAAATTACAAGAAACACTTCAAAAAATTATCAATGAAGGTAACGGCGGATTAATTTGCATTCTTTTATAAAGGCACATTGTGCCTTTATTTTTTTACTTATATGTAAGCTATTGCAAGATTAATCAATCCATTATATGATGGTACTATTAAAGAAAATGTTGGAAGTGAGCAAATGAAGAAGAATAAAACAAGTCAATTAAATAAAAATACAAAAAAACATTCGCCCAATCTAAATTCCAATAATCCTTCTAGAGGGACCTATAATTTAGACGAGTATCGTAATAAAAAGAGAAACTATTATAACCCTTATGCAGATATGGGCACTGGCAATGTAGATAGGAGTAGAGAAAAAACGAATAACAATCCCTATCGCAACCAATATAACAAATCTAATACACCTCATTATGGTTCTCCTTATGAGGACAACTATACACGAAGTTCTTATATAAGTCAGAGTTCTTATACACCACCACCTCCAATATATAATCAGCAAGAGGTTCATCCTACACCAGAGCAAAGAAAAGCAGAAATACGCAGTAAGAATAAGATGACACGTAAGCAGCTTCAGGCACAAGCTAAGCGTAGAAAAAGACGGATGATGCAAAAGATGACAGTTGGTGTCATTATTACTATGTTTATTACTTATGCAGGTCTTAAAGCTATTGATTTATTTAGATATCCTTCTATCTCTTATCAGACTGTTCAAATGGGCGTTATGGATAACTCAAATCGATTAAAAGGCATTATTTTTAGAGATGAGCAGGTTTTCAATAGCACACGATCTGGAGATATTCATTATATTTTAAGTGAAGGAGAAAAAGTTTCTAAACAAGGTAGTGTATGCCTTGTAGCGCAAAGTGCAGAAATTCAGTCACTTAAAGATCAGCTCTATACATTAGAGGATAGTTTATATAATAAACAAGAAAAACGTAGTGACTTATCTTATTATCAAGCAGACCTTTATCAAATTAATGAGGTATTAAAAAAAGAGATGGATAACTTTGTAGACAGTAAGTATTGGGAAAATCCTAAAAGTGTCTATGAACTACGCCAATCTCTTGATAAAACTATAGAAGATCGTACAAGTCTTTATATACAAGATGAATCTAAAACAACAGAAGGCTTTCAATCTAATCGCGAAGCTATTATCAATAGCTTAAAAAACAATCAGTCTTCACAAAAAGCAGCTATATCAGGTATTGTTTCCTATGCATTAGATGGATATGAAACTAAATTAAATGATGAAGCAATGGAAACGCTTCAATATGATCAATATAAAGAATTGCTTGCAGAAACTAAAAAGGCAGAGATGAGATTACCTTCGGTTGTGGCAGAGGCCAATGCACCACTGTATAAGATTATTACTAGTGATAGGTGGGAAATCGTAACTTATATAGAAACTGAACAAGCAAATACTTATGATGTAGGTACGTATTATAATCTTTATTTTGAAGACACTAGACAAGATAAAATACGTTTTAAATTAGAAAGTAAGCAGGAAGAATTAGAAACAGGTTTAACAAAACTCGTATTTAGTTCAAGTGATTATTTGTCAGATTTCTTAGCTTATAGACTAGTCGAATTTAGTATTGGACAGAATAAGGCAGAAGGACTTAAGATTCCACTTAAAGCCATTGTTGAGAAAAATATGCTAGGTATACCAAATGAATATATTGTAGAGCAGGGTAGAGAAAAAGGTGTGTTTAAAAAGCAGAACCAGATGAATGTATTTATGCCTCTTAATATTCAGTATTCAGATGATAACTTCTCTTATATTATGCAGCAGATAGATCAATTAGATGGTATAGGTCTTAACAGTGTTATTGAGCATCCTACAGAGGAAAAGCCTTATACCATTTCGGATATGCAGACTGTTCAAGGCGTATATGTAGTGAACGGTCAGTTTGCACAGTTTAAACGTATTGAAGTAGAAATGACTAATAAAGAATATGCTATTTTAACACAAGACAAGGGAACAAAGCTTAAAGAGTTTGATCAGATTATTTCTAATCCTAAAAACATTAAAGAGGATCAACTCCTCAAGTATATGAATGTTCAAAATGAATAGATAGGTGATAAAATGAAAGAAGCGTTAGAACAAATTAAAGAGGATATTATAAAACATGCTAAGATAAGCGGTAGAAAAAGTGAGGATATTACACTTATTGCTGTTTCAAAAACTTATCCAGCAGAGGCTATTGAAGAGGCTATGTCATTAGGATGTGAGCATTTTGGTGAGAATAAGGTTCAAGAACTGATGACTAAAGTAGATGTCGTAAGAGGAAATCCGAAGTGGCATTTAATAGGACATCTGCAAACGAATAAAGTAAAATATGTTATAGGACATGTGGAACTTATTCACTCAGTAGATAGTTTAAAACTTGCTCAAGAAATCGAAAAACAGTCTGCTAAAAAAGGTGTTGTAACTTCTATTTTAATAGAGGTTAATGTGGCAAAGGAAGATTCTAAACATGGCGTTTATATGGAAGATGTTTTAGAGCTTGTAAAGGCAATTGCACAGTTGCCACATGTAAAAATAGAAGGGTTTATGACAGTGGCACCTTTTACAGAAAACCCTGAAGAAAACAGGCCAATCTTTAAAGCCCTTTATGACTTATCAGTTGACATTCAAAAACAAAACATTGATAATATAAGTACAAGTATATTATCTATGGGGATGAGCAATGATTATAAAATCGCAATCGAAGAGGGGGCAACACTCATTCGTATTGGGACAGCACTCTTTGGTGCGCGCGATTACAATAGATAAGAAACAAAGAAATCATCAATTTTGAGGAGGCGTATATAATGAAAGGAATAATGACTAGAATGAAGGACATGATTATGTCTAATGTAGATTTTGAAGATGAAGATGAAGAGTTTGAAGAGGTAGAGCATAAAGTAGAGAGTATACCAAGACCAAGACAACCACTTCCTATGCCACAAGCTCAACCAAAATTGACACCAATTGCTAGCGCGGTGCAAGATAAAATGGAAATTTTAAATTTCACAATGTCAAATTATGAGATGACAGGGGAAGTAGCAGCCTATATTAAAAATAAGAAACCTATTATTGTAAATATGAAAAATCTGACACCAGGTGAAGTACAACGTGCTGTAGATTATTTAACAGGTGCATGCTATGCCCTTAATGGAGCAGTTGAATGTATTACAGATCAAATTTACATATTTGCACCAGAAAGTGTCAATATTACACCAGAGGTTATTAAACAAAAAAATATTTGGCCAACAGTCTAGAATAAATACGAGGTAGTACATGACATGATAAAATGGACAAGCATAACCAATGAAGAAGAAAAACAATTTTTGAAAACTGCAATAGCTTATAATGAAAAATCAGAAAAACAATACCGCATGTTGTCCACTTTTTTTTATAATAAAGAATGGATGGACGAGGTACTACATAAATACAATATGCAAAGTGCTTTCAATCAGTATTGTTTCATGGGGGGCTATGAGTATGCCGAAAGGCAAGTGCTCGTCTTTGGTTATGATCAGTCTTATATGGAGATGCCCATTTGTGCACTTAAAGTAACTGTTAAGACGGGAATAGGCAAAGCACTTACACACAGGGATTTTTTAGGTGCCTTACTTGGCTTAGGTCTTAAACGCGAGACTATAGGGGATATTTTACTCAAACCTTTTGGGGCTTATGTCATCGTTATGAAGGAGATGGCGGAGTTTATTCGTTGCCATTTAACTGGAATAGGACGTTATCAAAAGATTACAGTTGAGGAAATTTCATTTTCAGATATGGAAGTAGACCCACCGAGATTTAAAGAATGTCTGACAACAGTTCCATCTTTACGTGTAGACGCTATTTTTGCAGCTGCTTTTGGTCTAAGCAGAGCAGAAGTAGTAAGGTACTTACAAGGTGATAAAGGGAAAGTAAATGGTATGTTTGTAACAGCTAGTCATCCTATGAAAGTCGGGGATGTAGGGACACTAAGAGGATATGGTAAAATGCGCCTAGGGGCAGTAAATGGTACAACCAAAAAAGATAGACTGCATATTACAATAGAAAAATATATATAGGGGGTTACTTAGAATGTTATCACCAGTAGATATACAAAATAAGGAGTTTAGAAAAGCCAAAGTAGGCGGTTATCATGTAGCAGAAGTTAATGAATTTCTAGATGAGGTACTTGAAGCTTATCAGCATATTACAAAAGAGAACTATGAACTTAAAGATAAAATTAATATGCTTAATGATAATATTCAATATTATCGTACAATGGAAGCAACTATACAAAATGCGCTCGTATTAGCTGAGAAAACAGCTCAAGATACAAAAACTTTAGCTTATGAAAAGGCAGATCAAATTAAAAAAGATGCTGAGCAAAAAGCAGAGGGTATATTGGATCAGGCGAAAAAAGATATCTATACTTTAAGCAATAAAATCGAAGAGCTCAAAAAGCAATACCTTGCTATGAAAGTTCAAATTAAACAAATGTTACAAGCGCAACTTGAAATTCTAGAACAGCAAAATATTACAGTGTTAACAGATGAAATTAGTGCACCTATTAAATTTGAAGAAGTTAAAGCAGAAGAAGAGGTAGCAATTACAGAAGAAGATGATGAATTTTTTACAAAAGAATTCACTTTTCTTCATGATGAAGAGGCATAGAGATGAGAAGATTAGAAGCAATTGAGGCTAGACCTTATCCTATTATTTTAACCAGTGGTTTTAGTGGTTTAAAAGCTGCTATTAATGAAGTAGCCTGTCCAAGTGCTATCATGATTATTACAGATACTCATGTAGGCCCCCTTTATTTAGGAACTGTTAAGGAAGAGTTAGGTGAAGGTATTCCCGTATATGATTATGCCTTTCAGGCGGGTGAAACTTCTAAACATTTAGGTACTATCACTGAAATTTATAATGCTCTTTTAGAGGTTCATATGGACCGAAGTGGCCTTATTATTGCATTAGGGGGCGGTGTTGTAGGTGATATAGCAGGTTTTGTAGCCTCAAGCTATATGAGAGGTGTTCCTTTTATTCAGATTCCAACAACTATTGTAGCTCAAAATGATAGTAGTATGGGAGGTAAGGTAGGTGTAGATTATTTAGAGCATAAAAATATGATTGGGGCTTTTTATAATCCTAAGCTTGTTTATACCAATATTAGAACATTAGAAACCTTGCCCGAAAGAGAATTTATTTCGGGACTTTCAGAGGTTTTAAAGCATGCGCTTATTAAAAATAAAGCTTTTTATGATTATCTTTTAAAAGAAAAGGATAAAATATTACAACAAGACGATACAAGTCTTATCGAAATGACATATACCTCTTGCAAGGCAAAGTGTGAAGTTGTAGAGGAAGATGCTAAAGAGTTAGGGCTACGAAAGATTTTAAATTTTGGACATACTATTGGCCATGCCTTAGAGACAGAATCTCATTTTACTTTATTGCATGGAGAATGTGTAGCATATGGTATGGTTATGTCAGCTTATATAAGTTATAGAAGAGGCTATATAGAAGCATCGCATTTAAAAGATGTGGAGTCACTTTGTAGGACTTATAAATTGCTAGGGCCTTTTGGTGAGTATGACACTCATTCACTTATACAGCATATTTTATATGATAAGAAGAAAGCTTATGGCAAGGTTTCTTTCATTTTGCTTGAAGCAATTGGGCAGGCATGTATTAAGAATGATGTAACACAAGAAGAAATTGAAGAAGCTATACTCTATGTAAGAAAAACGTGCCAGTAAGCACGTTTTTCTTATGAGTAAGGCTTGAAAGGAGAAAAAGAGATGCGTTTTTTAGCACCTATTAGTGTAGCACTTTTGGTGATTTTGGATCAGCTTACTAAAATAGGTATTGTAGAATATTTTTCTGATCCTAGTAAAGAGAATATTATTTTATGGCCAGGTGTTTTAGAGTTAACTTATGTAGAAAATAGAGGAGCAGCTTTTGGGATGATGCAAGGTAAGGTATGGCTTTTTGTTATCATTACAGCAGCGGTTCTTGTTATGATTGTATGGTACTGGAGACATATTCCGCAAGGTAGAACAGGTAATTGGATGAAAGTTGCACTTGTGCTAGTTATGAGTGGTGCTATAGGAAATTTCATTGACAGAGTTTGTTTAAATTATGTACGTGATATGATTTATTTTTCTCTTATTGAC
>JAHLFD010000171.1:0-34126 GCA_018883975.1 Candidatus Niameybacter stercoravium | reverse complement strand
GGTTTCATAGGGCCCTGTCCCTCCACCTCTCTGGATAAGAATTACTCATCAATATTTAATTTACAATTTATTATTATAAATAAGATTTATTATTTGTCAAGCGTAACTTTTAGAATTTTTATCAGATACCTTTTAATGATTCATCACTAAATGCTTTATGCATAAGGGTTCCTTTTTTTATTTTTAGAATATTTATATTCTACAAATAAACCTGTCCCCACAGCCACACAAGAAATAGCTCCATCTGCAATAACTGCATTAATACCTATTTTTTCTGTAATAAGTTTGTCTAATCCATAGATTAAGCTGCCTCCACCTGTGAGTACAATTCCTCTATCAGATATATCTGCTGCAAGCTCTGGTGGTGTCATTTCTAACACATCTCGAATAGCTTCAACCATATCATCAATAGGTTCACGAAGTGCCTCTAATATCTCATCTGAAGATAGCACAACATTTTTAGGCAAACCTGAAATAAGATTACGCCCCTTTGCTGTCATCTCTACAGGTACCTCTCTTTTAAAAGCACATCCTATTGTCTTCTTAATTTCTTCTGCAGTTCTTTCCCCAATCAAAATATTATGTTTACGCTTTAGATAATATGCAATGGTATCATCTAAATTATCTCCCGCCGTTTTAATAGACTTGTTAACAACTGTTCCACCTAATGAAATAACAGCAATATCAGTTGTTCCTCCCCCAATGTCTACAATCATGCTCCCACATGGTCTACTAATATCTATCCCCGCACCAATAGCTGCTGCTATCGGCTCTTCTATAATATCTACTTTTCTTGCACCTGCTTGCCTTGTAGCATCCTCTACAGCACGCTTTTCTACTTCAGTGACCCCGCTCGGTACACATACAGCAATTCTAGGTTTAATCAGCCTAGGCCCAATTGCCTTATGAATGAAATATTTCAGCATTTTTTCTGTTGCTTCATAATCATCAATAACGCCACGTCTAAGTGGTCTAATAGCTGTAATATTCTGTGGTGTACGCCCAAGCATAGCACGTGCCTGCTCTCCTACTGCAATGACTTCACCTGTCCTAGTATGAACGGCTACAATAGAAGGTTCCTGCAAAACGATGCCTTTGCCTTTTATGTAGATAAGAACAGATGCTGTTCCTAAATCAATGCCTATATCTGCTCCGCTTCCAAACATCTCTCATTTCTCCTACTTTTCTGCTATTTTTCATCATAAAATTACTTTCATTATACTAGAAAAGAATTTCTAGTGCAAAATGTTTTTCTCATGCAAAAAGGGGCTACTTTGCAGCAGCCCCTTCCCTTTTATCTATTTCATTAATCCTGAGTACTTTTCTTTCGTTGCTAATCCACCTCTTAGATGCCTTTCAGCTTTATTAAGCTCAAGCACCCTTCTGGCTTCCATAGCAAGTTTTGGATTAATTTTCTCTAATCGTTCCGTAACATCTTTATGCACTGTACTTTTACTGATACCAAACTTCTTGGCCGTTTCCCTTACTGTAGCGTTAGAATTGATAATAAATTTTGCAGCTTCTATGGCTCTTTCTTCGATATAAGGTTTCAAGAAAAGGCCCCCCTTAACACAACTCTTGATTAATAAATATGCTAAGAAGTCCTCTTTTATGCCGAAAAACTTGACTAGGGACAAGCCAATTTGATTAAACTTCATTTTTCTCCATAAGCTTACTACCTATAGAAGTTATAAATCGAAGCAAATAAGGAATTTATTTTTTCTCTCAGACTAAGTCGAAAATTAAAATGTAAGTTATCCCTTACCATATGTAAAGGTGGTTGCAACATCTACCTTTGCAACCACCTCTTATTAGCTTCACATGGACTATTTTAGTCAGCTGTATGACCCATATCTACACCAGCAACTTCTTCTCTCATCCCTAAGATTGTTGCTGGGTCTACATAGTCATCACCATGTTTAACACGCATATACACGTTAGTGCCTAAGTCTGCAAATGGACCTGTAGCTTTACCTGCTTCACCAAGAACCTGCATAGCGTCTACAGTTTGTCCTAATAAATCCATATCTGCTGTACCTTCTTGGATACCAAGTTCTGTTGTATAACCATTACCATGGTCAATAACGATAACATGTCCAACATTACCTACAAGTTTCATGCTATCAAGTGTGGTAGCATCATCGATAATGTCTACAACAACACCTTTAGCTGGTGCTTTGATTGCTTCACCTTCATCAGCAGAAATACAAATACCATAAGTACGCATAGTTTGTTCTAAAGCTGTACTATACCAATGACTTGTACTATCATCTTTGAAAGGTACAATAACTTCACCATCTACTGGCCATACCATGTTATCTCCCTCTGCAAAGAAAGGTGCTTCTTCTGGATCTGCTGTTGTAGAACTGAAGGTTTCTGCTACAAGGTCATCTTCTGATTCTTTTAGAGTTTCTTCTGGATTAGAAGCTACATCTACGCTCTCATCTACATTTCCTTCTTCTACTTCAATGATTTCATCTGAGGTAGAAGGCTCTAAAGTTTCAGAAGCTTCATCTTCTGTAAGACCTACATCTTCAAGATTATCTTCTTCTACGTCTACATTCTGGTCAAGTACATCTTCTACATATGCACCATTTGGATTATCTACCTGTGTAGTACTTTGAGAAAGTACGATAGCTGCTCCAACGGCACTTACACTAATGACACCTACTGCTAAATAAAAACCATATTTTTTTGTAAAGTCTTTAAGTTTATTCATTCTTTACACCTCCGACGTCTAAATTATCGCCAGAGGAATTTGTTATTATTCACCAAAAATTAAAAATTTTTAATCTCTATACCTGTATAGTAATATTTTAAGATTTCCTCATAGGTAGCACCTGCTTTAGCCATTCGAATAGCACCTTCTTGGCTGAGTCCTACACCATGCCCAATACCCTTTACACGAAACTGTATGGATGTATCATCATAACTCATAGTAAAACAAGCTGAAGGAAGCTTAAAAAGCTTTCTAAAGCTCTCACCATCTATAATGCTGTTCCCTACTTGTAAACTTTCTATGTAGCCCCCTTTATCTTTGGCAATAATTTGAATCTGCTGCTCTAAGAAGCTAGGTTGCACAACAAGTGTAGGATATACGCCTTGGAGTGTACTCACAACTTCTTCTTTTGTTACACTGATGTCTTCTACTGCCTCATCCTCGCTAACTACAGGCTTTAGATAAGGAATATCCATATTATATATGCCTTTAGCATCTCTTGTCATACCTGCACTTGCCTTATGATAAATAGGCTCAATCAACTCATTATTACAATACATGACAAGCCCTGATGTCTCTTTAACTGCATCCTCTAAACGCTTGTAATTCTTATCATAATCTTTCTGCCATAGCGTCTTCATCTCTTCCTGTGTCATATAGCTTAGCTCACCTTCACTTACTATGCCGAGCTTTCTTCTCATCCTATAAGTTCTAATCATGACTGCATGAGCTTTAAGCACTTCCTCCTGTTCATCTGCTGACACCATTTTGGCAAGTGCGCTGATGAGCTCTTTCTCATCTTCCTTACTCTCTACATCTGCCCCGTCTGTATCCATAGTTTGTACATTAGCAAGTAAGGATGCATCATAAAAGCCTCCCCCAAATACCATTACCATGGGGACTGCCAATAACATTCCTAAAATAATCAGACACCATACCCCTAGTTGTTTCATACCTGCCTCCTTTACCTTTTCAGCTTACGCCTATGCCTAATACATTATATTGAAAAGTAGACAAGTTTATGCCTCCTAGAAGAACAGGTCTAGTCCCATAATACACACTGCCCCAATCATTAGGGTGGCTACAATAATAATAATATTTTTTCTATCCCACATAAAAAAACCTCCTGCTCTTTTTATAGAGTATGGAGAACTTTTGATTACTTTATTCAATGACTCTTTATTTCACTGTTTAATACTTCTAAATTTTTATAGGCATTTTATAACTATTTTATTCTATATTTGTACCACTTTATAAGGTTATAATAAATAAAAACAGTAAGTACGGTAAAACTAAGCATGAGTAATATTTTACTTCATTTAAGGGAGGATTTTATTTGCAAACACGTACAAAATTATTAACCCTACTTCTTATTCCTATTGCTATTTTAGTTTCTTATTTATATGGATTATCTCCTGATAGCTGGGAGCGCTTTTATTCCTTAGGTATTAATAAATGGTTTATTAAGATTTTAAGTTCCATTACAGGGATCTTTCCCTTCTCACTCTTTGAATGGGGTATTTATATAGGTGTCATTACGCTTATTGGTTATACCCTATACACTCTTTTTAGGATTTTTACTCACCTAGATATGGGGCTTAAAATCTTTTTAAACTATCTCCTTAATCTAGGTGTGACTGCTTCTATTTTATTCTTTATTTTCATTGTAGGCTGGGCAGCTAACTATAAGCGCCCACACTTTAGTGAGAAATACGGCATTGTTATGGCCGACTACACGCCAGAGCAATTAGGTGAACTTTATAGTTATCTCCTAGACCAAGCTGGCAAAATACGTGAAGAGCTTCCCGAAGATGAAAATGGTAATGCTATCCCTTATGGAGACCATCAAGATATCTTTAGACGGGCCCAAGCAGGCTATGATATAGCAGGGCAAGCTTTTGAAGCGCTTAATGGCAATTATGGCAAAGCTAAAGCAGTCTTTGCTTCACCACTTATGAACTATACAGGCATCACCGGCATTTATTCACCTTTTACAGGTGAGCCTAACATCAATATAGCTGTACCACCTATTACTATTCCTTCTACTACCTGTCACGAAATGGCTCACCAACGTGGCTATGGTTTTGAAAGTGAATGTAACTTTATTGCCTATATTACCTCTATGTCTAACCCTGATCTAGACTTCCAGTACTCTGCCTATATTATGGCTATCTCCTATACAAGTAATGCGCTTGCTCAGGCAGATAGGGAGCTTCTCCTCTCTATAAATGCCACTATGTCTGATAAAGTATATAAAGACTTAGTTAATATTAATGAATTCTGGGATAGCTACAAAGGAGGTGTAAAAGAAACTGCCGAGCAGATCAATAATGCCTACTTACAATCTAACGGTGTTGAATCAGGAACAGAAAGCTACGGTGAAATGGTCAATCTTTTATTAGCACTTTATGATAAGTATCACTAGACTAGAAATTTCAATAAAAATGAAAGGGTAACCTATGAGCTATTAAGCTCCTATGTTACCCTTTACCTATAGATGATTCATTTAAGGAGGTCCACCATGCGAAAGCTCACTTTTATTTTTATACTTTCATGTGCTTTAATTACTCTTGCTCTTCCTGTTCTAGCTTCACCTAAACCTGTTCGATACGAAATCATTTTAAATGAGCAGTACGTAACACCTACTATGCCTCTCATAGAAGAAAAAGGTAATATCCTTATTCCCCTTAGAGAATTTGCCAGTGCTATGGGCGCTTCTTCTATTACTTGGGATGCCCCTCACCATACAGTTACAGTGATAGTAGACGACTTTTTTAAAGCTCATGAATATTTATCTTTTTTAAGTGGCTTACAATCTGCTCAAAATGACTATCCTCTTCCTCCTAGATTACAAAATCTCAATCTACCTGCCTATCCTCTTTATAGCAAGACTCCTCCTATGCTTCACTCAAATCCTATTGGCCTTAATATTGTTTCTGGAGAACTTACCATGCCTTGGTCCGTGTATGACTATGAAGTTCAAAATGGTACTCTTTATGTAGGTATAGATTGGCTCAACACCTTATTCCTAGCTCAGATTGAACAAACGCCTACTTCCCTACTTATCACTTATCCTACAAGTGAAGTGCTAGACCAAGATATTGCTGCCTTATCAGAACTTACTATGCCCCTTTCAGCTGAAGAAGCCATAGCACTATGGATTCACGGTCAGCAAAATCGTAATGGTGCGCTTCAATATGCTGCCCTTTCTCCAGAACTTAAAGTAAAAGCCCTTACCTATTTTCATAAACAAGGCTGGGTAACGGGCAGCTCAAGTCCTTCATTAGAACAAGCCGCTATTGATCATATCTCCTCTCCTAATGACTCTACAGTAATCTATAAAGTCACCTTCAAAGAAAGAAATGGCATTCATGAAAACTCCCAAATCCACCAGACACTTACCATCAAGAAATACACATGTGATGAACAAGACTATTGGTTTATTACAGAAGCTTCTGGTGACTTAGACTACTATAGCGCTCTGTCTGATTAGACAAACACACTACTACGTTATAAAGGAGATTTATGAACATAAGGTTTTATGAAAAATAATATAGAGAATTTTATTCCCTATATGCGGTAGTGGCATACCTCTTACAGTATAGTCACTACCGCATTCTCTATTTCTCGTAATATCCAACTATAACTTATATTTTGAGGCAAAAAAATAGTAAGAACACCTTTCGCTGTTCTTACTACTTTTGCTAAGCGGCGTACTTTTTCTCTTTAAAAACTTCAGTTTTTAATGTTTAAAAAGTGCCTTTCCTAGACTTTGGTCATTTTGGTGTTTCTTCACTTAGTTTCTGTTTAGATAAATCTACACTTCTCCAAGGGAATCAGCCCCTCCATGATCATTTTATACACTTAATGTAACATATCTTTTTTAAGGATGCGCTGCATTCTGTGTATGTTATTATTATATCCGTTTAGATTTTTAATATGTAAAAAACCTAAAATTTATTTTTAAATTATATAGACTTTATAAAGATAATTTCCAAAGGCTCCTGTGGAAGAAGTAATGAACCTGCATCTGTATATCCTAACTTCCTATAAAAATGCTGTGCACCCTCATTAGATAATGTAGAGGTCATCACAAGTTCATAACCCAGACGCTTCATTTTCTCCTCCCAAAATAAAGTGAGAGCTTTCCCATATCCTTTTCCCCTATAGTCATCTAAGATATAAAGCATATTCATAAAAGGCGTATTATCCCAAAATAAGTTATATCTTAGCCACCCACTTAAATGATTATTCTCCTCTATAACTAATACGCGCTCCCTCATCATGCTATAGGCGAGTTCATCCGCACTAATATGTTTATCATATTGCGCTATAATACTTAGATCACTTTGATTAGCTATTCTTATATTCACTTTAGCTCCACCTCTTCTTTCCCTCTATTACTGCTCAATAGCGCACCTTTTTAACCAAGAAAACTCTTTCATCATTCCACAACTTTAACACACTTGTTATTAAAAAAGATTTCAGCAAATTTATTACCCAATTTCTTTAAGGTTTACTGATCTTCAGTTATTCTTTGCGCAGCATAGATTGGCCCATTGTCTTTCTTTGGGATGACAATAAGGAAAATCATACTGATAAAGGTAAGCATACCAAGTAAAAAGGCCACCATTCGATAAGGCATCATCTCCCCTAGTATACCCGCTACTAACTGAAAAAAGATTCCACCAATAGCAAAGATGACGCCAAATAAAGCTTGTACTCTTGCACGTATATGAGCTGGCAAATAAGACTGTATGGCTACAGAGCGAATAGTGGCACTCATACTTCCTAATGTTCCACATAAAAAGCGATTCACTAACATCAGTGGATAAGGCATAAACAGTAAAAAAGCATCCATTGTATCATACACACTGTAGACCATTTTGGTAAAGGCATAACGTTTCTTGGGTGGTATTTCCCATTTATACTGCACTGCTCCCCCAATAACACGACCAATCATCTCAGCACTCTTTAAAAATCCTAACATGGTCACAGATAGCCATGGCTGTGTCTGGTAATAAGCCTGCGCCATAACTGCTACTCCTTCTGAGGCTCCACTTGTAATACTCATATAGGTATAAATATTCCTAACCCCATGCTCCTTTTTGAGATACACAAAGCCCTCTTTTATATCCGTCACATACATGGCAAAGGTATATTTTTCAGATGTTGTCTTTTGGGTTTCTCTAATACAAACTTCTACTAGGACCGAAAGTATGGTAAGCCCTGCTACTAGGTAAAATAGCGTACTTATAGAAACTTTCTCATAGAGAAAAGTAGCAATAGGTGCCATACAAATGGTTATGATTGGATAAATCGTCCCACTTACTGCAAAACCTTTTTGCTCAAATCCTACAGGAATTAAATCTGGATACCACGCCGAAAAGCTCAGTCTATAAAATACAGAAATAGTTCCTACAATGAATACAAATAATATATAAATACCATAATTAAATCCATACTGCCCCGCCCATGCTCCAATTGCTACATACAAAAGTGCCATGAGTACGTCCAATCCTACAATCCATTTTTTCTTAGTCCCCCTATCGATAACGGGCGCTACCAATATAGGTAAGATCACATCCGGTAGCATGCCACATATTAATAAAAGTGCTGCAAGAAAAGTAGACTGTGTTTCCTCAAAAACAAGTAAACTAAGTGGCAAATTCATGGCTTCTCCACCAATTGCAGATAATATGGTTGCCACTGTAATACACGAAAAATCCTTTGTCCATAACGTTTCTTTTTTATTTCTCATTTTTTACCCCTTATACTTTTATTTCTTCCTAATAAAAGCATACGATACTATTTGCCAAAAAACTAATGCTATTTTCTGAGAAATTTAGAGGCCAATTTCCTACTTTAACTTACATCATAACTACTTTTGAAGAAATTTCTTTTTGGAATGCTAAAGCTTTCTTGTATTTTTTCTGTGCACTATAAGCATCTATTATTTGTTCTCTATAAAAATAAAGGTAGCCAAAATGTCTTTCTTCTTTAATCACTTTTTGAAGCCTTTCTAGTATCTCTAAATAAGCTGGGTCCTTCAAATAATCTTTCTTTTGTTCCATCAAAGCTTCCTCGTACATGACTGCATAGACCTTGGCATCCTCTCCCTCATTTATATAATCTGTCATTTTTTCTAAGTAAATTTGTGCTTCTTCCACATTGCCTGTCCGAATATATACAAGTGCCTTTTTCTGACATAACATAAAGGTTTCTACAGTCACTCTATCTAGATACTCCAGTGCTTTTTGATAGTCTTTTGTCGTTACAAAGACAGAACCCATATTATAATAAACAGTCTCAAGTTCCCTATCTTCTATCCAATTTGTATTTTGCAAAAGCCTAAGGCCTCTCTCATAATATTCCATCATAAATTCATCTAAATCCAAAACAGCATAAGCATTTCCTTGCATCAAAAAAGTAGCTGCTAATATATAAGTATTGCCTTCTTCTATGGCCAGCTCTCTACAAATCTTAGCTCTTCTATGTATTTCAGCATAACGTCCAAGTTGTAATAGTGCTATCATAATATTATAATAACTTGCACTTGTCCCCAAAAGCTTGTAGGCTTTTTCGTAAGCCTCTAATAACTCCTCCCAAGGCCTATCCGTAGGCGTAAGTAAATAAAACATGCCTAACTGCTCATCTGTCATACAGCCTTCACAACTTTTCACCATTTCATAAACAGCTTCTCCCTGCATACCACAAATTAACCTATAATCCAAACCTAATGGACTATACTTAAGCCTATCTTCTAATTGCTTTAATCTCTCAAAAGCAGTTCTTGGAAGGTTATAATTAACTTGCTCATAATACTGTTTCATAAGTATGCTTGCTTCTTCTAATAGCTGTGCATCCTGACAATAATCTATGCCTAACTGTGTAAATAATTTTTTAATGATCACTTCATCTGCTTTGACTTGCCCTTTTTCAATCTTACACAAATAGCTGGTGACACAAATGCCATAACAAATTTCCTTTTGTCCCTTTCCTTGTCTCACCCGCTCCATCCTAAGTAAACTGCCAACAAAGTTCCCTCTCACACTTTTTCTCTCCTATTTGACCTATCTATTATTTTCATATATCTAAAACCTCCTGAATTATAATATATTATCTTACTTCAGGAGGCCTATTATCATTTTCTTTTCAACAGCTTTACTCTCTTGTGCCACTTCTCCATAAAATTTTTAGAAAAGCTTATCCTTCCAAAGATTGAGTCCTATTTTCTTGATTTGAAGCTGAAGATATACATTTCTTTTCATGTGCTTCTGAATCAGAAATATTCCATGTTGCAGGATTAGCATGATCTGGCATACGATGATTCATGATATCAAGATACATCTTTGCTTTTTTCTCCATATACTGGTATCTTTCATTCATTTCTCTTAATTGTACCTCTAACTGTTTCTTTTGCTCTAAAATAATATCATATCTTTCTTCTATAGTGGATTCTCCATCTAGGCATAGGCTTATATAATTCTTAATTGCTTTTATGGACATGCCAGCTCCTCTAAGATGCTTTATACCGATCAGCCAGTTTTTGGATTCTTCATCAAAAAGTCTGTTTCCATTCTTATCACGTTTTAAAGATGGTACTAATCCCATATCTGTATAATACCTTACTGTATGCTCTGTCATATCAAGGCATTCTGCTATCTCTTTTACTGTATACATTTTTAACTCCTTTCAATTGTCAAAGATGAAATAGATTTTCTTATTAAATGCTTGACTTCGAGTTACTCGAATAATATACACTCATCTTATCACAACAAATTCCGCTGTGTAAATGGCTCTCCTTAGTGAGATGCTCATAATAAAATTAAAGCAAAGGAGCAATTAGTATGAATTATATGGAATTAAATAATGGTATCAAAATGCCTATTTTAGGATATGGCGTATTCCAAATTTCAGATCAGGAAGAATGTGAAAAATGTGTCTTAGATGCAATAGAGGCTGGATATCGTCTAATTGATACAGCTCAAGCCTATGGCAATGAAAAAGCAGTAGGAAAGGCTATTAAAAAATGTGGTGTTCCAAGAGAAGATTTATTTATTACTACAAAAGTATGGATTTCCAATGCTGGATATGAAAAAGCAAAGAAATCTATCGAAGAATCTTTAGAGAGGCTTCAGCTAGATTATTTAGATTTAGTATTAATTCATCAACCTTTTAATGACTATTATGGAACCTATCGCGCAATGGAAGACCTATACAAAGAAGGGAAACTAAAAGCAATCGGTGTTAGTAACTTCTATCCAGACAGATTAATTGACCTTATTAAATTTAATGAAGTCGTTCCAGCAGTAAATCAGGTTGAAACACATGTGTTTAATCAACAAGTAAAGGCTCAAGAAATAATGGAAAAATACGGGGTCCAGATTCAGGCTTGGGCACCTTTTGCTGAAGGAAAAAATAACTTATTTAGCAATGAAACATTAAAATCAATTGGAGATAAATATAATAAGTCAACTGCTCAAGTTGCTTTAAGATATCTTATCCAAAGAAAAGTATCCGTACTTCCTAAATCAGCTAACAAAGAAAGAATAATACAAAATATCGATGTATTTGATTTTGAACTATCGAAAGAGGATATGGATTTGATCGCTACCTTAGATAAAGCAGAAAGTCTATTCTTCTCACATTATGACCCACAAACAGTTGAATATTTGACAGGTTTGGTAAGATAACAGCATGCAGATATAGAAAATCCTAGAATATAAGCTCACTTTCCTTGCTCTGCTTATATTCTAGGATTATTGTATTTCTATTCTATTTTATAATATATATTTACAAGGTGGTTCAAAACACTTATTGTATAGTATCTATAAGATAAACTATAATTTATATCATAGTTTAGACGGTACACTTTCTATTTGTTGGAGTATAAGAATATTATAACACATTTAAAAGTTAAAGAATGCGAATTTTAATACCGAAAACACCTGATGAAAGACAAATATTCAAAATCAAGAAAGTGATTCCTACTATAAGTGAAGCTAATTCAATAGCATATCCAACTTTATCTTTAAAAATTTTATGTAAGATTTTATAAATAATAATGCCAAGGAATCCACCTAATCCATTCAAAATGATATCGTCAATATCAGTAGCACCTACTTTAAATAAGTACTGCAAGATTTCAACTGCCACACTAATAAGAACGACCCACAAAGTGTTAATGTATATCCCTTTATTGTGATTGAAGAAAATCAAATAGATACCTAATGGTATAAATAAAACAATATTACCTAATACATTAATTAATGAAAAAAAGCCGCCATTAGATAAGTACGCTGTTATAGTACGGAACGGTATAAGACTTACAGATTGAAATGAACTCGCTTTTAAAAATAAATATGCAAATAAAATAAGAATATAAACTCCCAATACTATCATTAACAAAGTATGGTTGTGTTTTGTTTTTTTACTTTCATTACTCTTCATAGTGTATACTCCAAATCCTAATTTATCTACTTATAAAATATCTATGTATTTTATCATAATCTCCTGTAGATATCTATGATTGTATTTAGTATTTTACCAAAGTTAAGCCTGCTTTCGCTGTGTGGTATGGTCTATGTCTCTTTACTGCAACCTTTTTTATATCTCTCTACTACCTAATCACTTTTATTTCCTACATTGATTAAATCTAAAAAAGGGGCGCAGTTATTTGTGATATGGCTCACCGTGCTACTAGCATCTGCTACCCTTTTCTCATGAAGTTCTTATTTCAAATATAGAGATAAAGATAGCACTCCTCAAAGTACTATCTCCCTCTAACGATTAAGTATTTCTTGAACCATAATAATTTTTCCCCTTTAAAAATACTGGTTCTGTAAAGTTAAGTGAAATAAGGAACTATTTATAAATCATCTGAATACCTTACCAATTAGATTGTTTTTTTCTTCAAATCCATTCAAGTAATCTTTCACACTCATCTTTTTACTACCTGAAGGTTTTATTATTTTTAAAATAATTTCCCCATCAGATACTTTAACTCCTATTCCATCCTTGTATAATCTCACTATTTCTCCATTTGTTTTTTCTTTGTAAATATCTTCACCTATAATAGCCTCATATATTTTTATTTCTTTATCATCTAAAATTGTATAAGATACTGGCCATGGATTAAGTCCTCTTATTTGGTTAAAAACTTCTATTTTTGTTTTATTGAAATTTATATGTTCATCTTCTCTGGATATATTATAACCAAATGTTACTTCTTCTTCATTTTGGACAATTCTATTTGCTTGTCCATTGACAATACTCGGTAATGTTTCTATTAATAGTTCTGGACCTAATAGGCTTAATTTATCATGTAACGTCCCTACATTATCAGTTTTTTCTATTTCAATACTTTTTTGACTTATTATATCACCATTATCCATTTTTTCACCCATATGCATGATGGTAATACCCGTACTCTTATATCCATCAATAATTGCTCTATGAATAGGTGCACCTCCCCTTAATTTTGGAAGAAGTGATGCATGAACATTGATACAACCATATTTAGGATAGTCTAATACCTCTTTTGGGAGAAATTGACCATATGCACAAGTTATAATGATATCAGGATTTAAATCTATTATACTTTGATATTCTTCTCTTATTTTAGTTGGCTGTATTACTTTTATATTGTTTTCAAGTGCCACCTTTTTTACAGCTGATACTGTCAATATTTGTTTTCTACCAACTAATTTATCTGGTTTAGTTACTACCCCAATTACATTAGTATTATGAATTAAGCTATTAAGTACATTTACACTAAAATCAGGTGTACCCATAAATATTACTTTCAAATCTTTCATTATTATAAACATTCCTTTCTACGGAAGGCACAAAAGGACAATAAAACCAAAGTGCCTTCTCTGGTTATGATTTTCTGATACACTTGTCTTAATTTTATGTCTTCTACCACTGGGCTAAGCATCAGTAATGGTCTTTTTTCAATCTTATTTCTACCTACAACGACAAGTCTTGCATATCCTTTTGTGTTAATACACAGTATCTCTTCTTCAGGTTTAAGTTTACTCGTATAACTAATCAATATATGACTAAATGAAAATATTACTAAAAGAATACTCAATGGAATATTTAGCATTAACTCTTGTCTTTTTAGTAAGTATTACCTTTATATGCCTTATTATAACACATGCCAAATGTCTTGAAGGATAAAAGGTTTTAAACTTAGTTTTGAGACCAAAATAAAAAAGACACTCCATCCTACAAGAAGTAGCGTCTTTTCTAAATAGTTGTTCATTCCAATAGTCCTAAAATAAAACAAACGTCTCACTTTAGGAATGCTTAATAGTTGGTAACTACTGGGTATTCCTTTTATATACTTATAATTAACAAATTACTATAAATCCAATCGTTCTCTCCAGTAGTCTAAAAACATATCCTCATTAAATTTGACTACTTTCTGTTGCTCATTCATTGTCCTGCAGAATTTACTCCATTTATCTCCCTCTTCATTAAGCACACTAACAATGGCTTCATCCTCCACTGCATTCCTTGATTTGACAAGTTTAGCTGTATCATCTAAAAAAGCTACAAATATACTGGCACAGATATCTTTAAGCTGTTTTTCGTTAGTTGCTTCATTAATTTGTAGTAAATATTGGTTAATATAATCTTGAGCTTTCATCTTTTTACTTCCTTTATCTGAAAAATTCTTTTACCAAGACTGTAAGATACCATTAATCTATCGCACTTAGTCTCTTATTAAATATGCCACAAACTACTCGTAATTATTAGGATATTGTTTTCGAGCCATTTATCTATCTTTTTTCTTATATTCATTGGTTAAAAACCTATAGCATTTTTTATAATAAGCATCTGCATTACCTCTATATGGATGAATGTCAATTTACTACTATACATATTTATTCAAGTACATCTTTATTATATTTTCTATATTCTATCCCTTACTTGTGATACTTAGATACTTTAATTAATTTTAAAATCTGCAACCTTTTTCTATACACAAAATATCTATCCCCTATCTAACTTCCTCTCTCCATATTATGCTCTAATCATTCTTGCCTTCAAACTAATCTCTCTATCTCGACATATAATTCCCAGGAAATACTTTATTCCTCTTCTTTTTTAAACTAAGTCCTACCACTCCCCTTTCTCGCCTAACATCCCATAATGCCCTAAAGATTAGATGTAGTACTCTGCCTAGACTTGTCCTGTTAGAAATGTACAAAAAAAGAAGACTGTTTTTCAACAGTCTCCCCTTTATTATTTATTTAAGCTGAGGCGTACAAGTGCTTTACGAAGGGCAACTTGTGCTCTTGCCACATCGTAATCTGCATTTGAAATTCTTCCTTCTGCACGTTCTTTTGCTGCCTGAGCACGTGCAAAGTCGATTTCATTTTCAAGTTCTGCTGCATCTGTAAGCACCACAACTTTATCTTCTGTTACCTCTGCAAAACCACTCATCGTTGTTACGTTGTAAGTTTTGCCTTCTACTTTGTAGCGAAGTACGCCATAGCTTAATAGCGTAACGACTGGTTCGTGGTCGTAGTACACACCCATATCGCCTTCTACTGTGCGAAGTACAACTGAATCTACTTCTGAATCAAACACTGAACGAGTCGGTGTAATAATTTGAAGGCGTAATTTATTTTTTGCCATAGCTATCACCTACAATGTTTTTGCTTTTTCTACTGCTTCTTCAATAGAACCAACCATTAAGAATGCATTTTCTGGAAGGTCATCATGTTTACCTTCAAGAATTTCTTTGAAGCCACGGATAGTTTCTTTAACTGATACATATTTACCAGGGCTACCTGTGAAGACTTCTGCTACGAAGAATGGTTGTGAAAGGAATTTCTGAACACGACGAGCACGGTTTACAACCACTCTATCTTCTTCAGAAAGCTCATCCATACCTAAGATAGCGATGATATCTTGAAGTTCTTTGTATCTTTGAAGAATAGCTTGAACGCCACGAGCTACTTCGTAGTGATCTTCACCTACGATTTGTGGGTCAAGGATACGTGATGTAGATTCAAGTGGGTCTACCGCTGGGTAGATACCTTGTTCTACTTGTGCACGTGAAAGTACTGTTTTCGCATCAAGATGGGCGAAAGTAGTAGCTGGAGCTGGGTCAGTTAAGTCATCGGCTGGAACGTAAACCGCTTGAACAGATGTGATTGACCCTGTGTTTGTTGATGTAATACGTTCTTGAAGTGCACCCATTTCAGTTGCAAGTGTTGGCTGGTAACCAACAGCACTTGGAGTACGTCCAAGAAGGGCAGATACCTCAGAACCAGCTTGAACAAGACGGAAGATGTTATCTACGAATAGAAGTACGTCTTGTCCTGATTGGTCACGGAAGTATTCAGCCATAGTAAGACCAGTAAGTGCAACACGCATTCTGGCACCAGGTGGCTCGTTCATTTGTCCGAACACCATTGTTGTTTTTGAGATAACGCCTGAATCTGTCATCTCGTGGAAAAGGTCATTACCTTCTCTAGTACGCTCACCTACACCTGCGAATACAGAGAAACCACCGTGCTCTGTAGCAATGTTACGGATAAGCTCTTGAATAAGTACAGTTTTACCTACGCCGGCACCACCGAATAAACCGATTTTACCACCTTTAAGGTATGGACAAAGAAGGTCAACTACTTTAATCCCTGTTTCAAGAATTTCTGATTCTGTAGCTAATTCTTCAAATGTAGGTGCTGCTCTATGAATAGGCCATTTTTCTACATCTGGATTTTCTTTACCATCTACTGCATCTCCTGTTACGTTAAAGATACGTCCAAGTGTTGCTGTACCTACTGGTACACTAATTGGTGCACCTGTGTCAACTGCTTCTATTCCACGCACTAAACCATCTGTTGCAGACATAGCGATACATCTTACAACATCATCACCAAGATGTTGAGCAACTTCTACTACAAGTTTTTCTCCATTTTCTCTTGTGATTTCAACAGCGTTGTAAAGTGCAGGAAGGTTATTTGGCGTAAATTTTATATCTAAAACAGGACCGATAATTTGAACAACATGTCCTATGTTTTGTGCCATTAACTCTTCACTCCTTTTAATTTAATTACTTAAGGGCCTGTGCTCCAGCTACGATTTCAGATAACTCTTGTGTAATCGCTGCTTGACGCGCTCTGTTAGATTCAATTTCAAGTTTTGCAATCATTTCGTTTGCATTTTCTGTAGCAGAATCCATCGCTGTCATTCTGGCACCTTGTTCACTTGCACTAGACTCTACAAGTCCTCCGAAGATAACATCTGTTACATAACGAGGCATGAGGTAATCTAATACAGCTTCTGGAGAAGGATCGTAGATTAATAAATCTTTTGGTCCTTCTGTTTCTGGTTCTTCAATTTCTGATATATCTACTGGTAAAAGACGAATCATAGTAGGCTCTTGTTGGATAGTAGATTTAAATGATGTATAAGCTAAATAAACTTCTCCAACTTCACCTTTATTAAATAAATCAATAACATAATGTGCAATCTCTCTTGCATCATTGTAAGTAGGGTCAGCAGAAATGCCTGTGATTTCTTTTTGGATATCAAAATGTCTTGCTTTGAAGAACTCTCTTGATTTTTTACCTACTGTAATAAGACGAGCTTCGTCTCTATTTGTTATATGATTCATTACTAATTTACTAACGTTGGCATTGTAACCACCAGCAAGACCTCTATCTGCTGCTAAAATAACATAACCTTTATTACTTGACCCATTCTGTTTAAGAAGTGGTGAGTTAAGGTTTTCTGAGTTTTTAGCAATAGATTTAATAACCTTTTGTACTTCAGTAAAGAATGGTCTTGATTTAAGAGCCGATTCTTTAGCCTTAGTAAGCTTAGCTGTCGCTACAAGGTTCATGGCATTAGTAATTTGTTTGGTGCTGCTTACGCTTTTAATTCGTCCTTTGATAGCTTGTAAAGACGCCATTTACCGCACCTCTTCTTTCTAAATTATTCAGCTTTAAAGCCAGCTTTAAATTCACTAATAACTTTTTTAAGTTTTTCATCTAGTTCGTTTGTAATACCAGCTTTGCCTGTTACTTCAGTAAGAAGTTCTGGGTATTTAGTGTTTACTGTTTCAAGAAGTTCTTTCTCGAATTGTTTTACTGCTGATACTGGAATATCAAGAAGATATTTTCTTGTAGCTGCGTAAAGTACAATAACTTGTTCTGCTACATTCATTGGTTTATATTGTGGTTGTTTTAAAACTTCCATAATACGTTCACCTTGTGCTAATGCATTTTGAGTAGCTGCATCAAGGTCTGAACCGAACTGAGCGAATGCTGCAAGAGAACGGTACTGAGCAAGTTCCACACGGACTGGACCTGCGATTTGTTTCATCGCTTTAATTTGAGCTGCACCACCAACACGTGATACTGAAAGACCTGGGTTAACCGCTGGTCTTACACCTGCGTTGAAAAGTTCAGTTTCAAGGAAGATCTGACCATCTGTGATAGAAATTACGTTTGTTGGGATGTATGCTGAAATATCCCCAGCTTGTGTTTCAATGATTGGAAGAGCAGTCATAGAACCGCCGCCTCTTTCATCTGAAAGTTTAGCTGCTCTCTCAAGAAGTCTTGAGTGAAGGTAGAATACGTCCCCTGGATAAGCCTCACGACCTGGTGGTCTATGAAGAAGTAATGCCATTGTACGGTAAGCAACAGCGTGTTTAGATAAATCATCATAAATGATAAGTACATCTCCGCCGTTTTCCATCCATTCTTCACCAATAGCAGCACCTGCATAAGGAGCAAGGTATTGAAGTGGTGATGAATCACTTGCTGTTGAAGCTACTACTGTTGTGTAGCTCATTGCATCATATTTCTCAAGTGTTTTAACAAGTTGAGCAATTGTTGATGCTTTTTGTCCGATTGCAACGTAGATACATTTTACATTTTGACCTTTTTGGTTAATGATTGTATCGATAGCGATTGCAGTTTTACCTGTTTGACGGTCTCCGATAATAAGCTCACGCTGTCCACGTCCGATTGGAACCATGGCATCGATAGCTTTTTCACCTGTTTGAAGTGGTGTATCTACTGATTTTCTTTCGATAACCCCTGGAGCAATACGCTCTACAGGACGGAAATTTGTAGTATTGATTGGGCCTTTACCATCAATAGGTTGGCCAAGAGGGTTAACAACACGTCCGCAAAGTGCGTCACCAACTGGAACTTCTACTACACGTCCTGTTGATTTAACGTCGCTACCTTCTTTAATATGTTGGTCTGAACCTAAAAGAACAACCCCAATGTTGTCTTCTTCTAAGTTAAGAACCATTCCGTATACGCCGCCAGTGAATTCAAGAAGTTCCCCTGCCATTGCTTTTTCGAGTCCGTGTACACGAGCGATACCGTCCCCTACTGTAATAACAGTTCCTACTTCTGATACTTCAAGGCGTGTTTTATAGTTATTAATTTGACTCTTAATAACGCTGCTGATTTCCTCTGGTCTAAGGTTCATTAAATCATTACACCCCTTTTATTATGCAAGTCGCAAACTATTAAGCTCAGCTTTAAGTGCATCCATTTGACCTTTGATGCTACCATCTACCACTTTATCACCAACACGTACGATAAGGCCGCCAATAAGAGAATCATCTACTTGATCTTCTACAACGACTGTTTTACCTGTATTGTTTTCAATATGTGCTTTAATTTGCGCTAATTGCTGATTTGTTAATGGCCTAGCTGAAATAACAGTTGCTTTTAAAACGCCTGTTGCTTCTTCTGCCATAGAAATAAATTTTTCAAGAATACTTACAAGATACTCAGTTCTTGCTTTTTTAATAACAAGAGCCATAAGACCTACAAACTCTTCAGATACTTGACCTGCAAAAGCTTTCTCTATAAGCTCAATTTTTTGTTCCTCTGTAATACTTGGATGACTAAGTAACTTAAGGTAATCTGCTTCATCAGCAAGTACTTTAAGAATCATCCTAGCCTCTTCTTCAAATTTAAGCATTGCTCCTTTTTCAAAAGCAATATCAAAGAGGGCAGTAGCATAGCGGTTTACGATTATCTCAGCCACTGTACATCCCCCATCTCTTTAATCATTTCATCTACTAATTCATTTTGTTTATTTTCATCCATAGAAGCTGCTACAAACTTGCTTGCCATAAGGCTTGCTACTTCGATCATTTCAGCTTTCATTTCAGCTTGTACACGCTCTTTTTCAAGTTCGATATCTTTAAATGCTTTAGTTTTAATGACTTCGGCTTCTTCTCTAGCAGCACTTATGATTTCTTCTTCACGTACTAGAGCTTTAGCTCTTGCTTCTTTTAATATTTCGTTTGCTTCAGCCTCAATGTTAGTAAGTTTTGCCTGATAATCCTTTTTAAGACCTTCTGCATCTTTTTTAGCATTTGTTGCATCATTAACTTCAGCAGCAATCATCGCTTGACGTTTTTCTAAAAATTCGCTTACTGGCTTAAATAATAGCTTAGCAAGAATAAAGATAATTAAGCCTAACGCGAGAAGCTGTACAAACCATTCCCATCCTGTTTGCATGGAGAATTCAATAATTTTTGAGCTCAAAGGGAAAGTCCCTCCTTTCTATAGTCTTTATAGCGCCTTTTATTTAATTAACCAATTAAGTTCATGTATGTTGAGATAAGTGGGTTAGCAAATAAAAGAATGATAGCTACGATAAGACCATAGATACCTGTTGTTTCAGCTACGGCTGCACCAAGTAACATTGTACGTACTACGTCTGATTGTGCTTCTGGTTGACGACCTACTGCTTCTGCACCTTTACCAGCTGCATAACCTTGTCCAATACCAGGTCCAATACCTGCGATCATTGCAAGACCAGCACCAATTGCTGAACATGCTAAAATTAAAGCTCTTCCATCGATTTGGTTTTCCATTTTAAATTCCTCCTTATATTCCTATGCGAATAAGTTTACAAATAATAATAGTAATGCAATAATAAGTGCGTAAATACCTGTTGTTTGAGCAACTGCTTGACCAAGAAGCATTGTTCTTACTATAGCACTTTGAAGCTTAGGTCTTTTACCTACTGCTTCCGCAGCCTTACCAGCTGCATAACCTTGTCCAATACCAGGTCCAATACCTGCAATCATTGCAAAACCTGCACCAATTGCTGATGCTGCAAGAACGATTGCAATACCGCCTTTGTTAATAAGCGGATTGGCAAATAACATGATAATGGCAATAACAAGTGAGAAAATCCCTGATGTTTCAGCTACAGCAGCTCCAAGTAACATAACAAGTGTTGCTGGTTTACCACCATCTTTAGGATTTTTACCCATAGCCTCTGCCGCTTTACCAGCTGCATAACCTTGTCCAATACCAGGTCCAATACCTGCGATCATCGCAAGTCCTGCACCAATCGCGGAGAAGGCTAAAACAAGGGCTACAGGGTCTACATTTGCCATCCATCCAAAAAGGAAATCTGCGTATCCCGTCATTTCTTTCACCTCTTCTTTTAGTCTTCCATTGCGCTAGATACAAATGTCATGCTTAGCATAACGAAAATAAGTGTTTGTAATGCCCCTGCAAATACGTCAAAGTATGAATGCAGTACTGAAGGCAATCCAAGTTGTGCCCACCATGGCATCATGGCATAGTAAAGTCCCATGATGATTGTTCCACCTAAGATATTACCAAATAAACGGAAACTTAATGAAATTGGGTTAGCAAGTTCACCAATAATGTTAAGTGGTAATAAGAATGGTATGGGCTCTAAGAAACCTTTTAAGTATCTTGTTCCTCTTGCTCTTAAACCATACCACTGAATCATAAAGAATGTGGTTAAAGATAAGGCAAAAGTAGTTGCAATGTCCGCAGTAGGTGGTCTTAGTCCAATTAATCCTGTAAGGTTACATAGCAGGATGAATAAAAACATAGGACCATAGAATGAACCGAATCTTGCATTTTTTTCACCCATTGTACTAATTGTAAAGCTATTAATAGTGTCTACTAAAAACTCAATGATAATTTGAAATTTACTATCTGGTACCATTTTAAAGTTTTTAAGCTTATAACGTACAATAAGGGCAAAAATTGTAAGTACAGCCATTACAAGAAATGTATTAATATGCGTAGTTGTGAGACCAAAAGATTGTCCATTATATTCAAATAATGTGACTACCTGATGAATCCCAAAATCTAGATTTTGCTCCACCTACTCACTCTCCTTTCCATATAAATTTCTATGCTAAAGAGCTAATGCTCTTGTTGCCTCATTTACTTTAGGCCTAATTGTACATAGGCTCCTACTTTCATGGAGACTAGTCCAAAAAATACACCTAAAAGACTTACATCCTTATTAAGGGCCGCTACTAAAAGGACGATACCCGTCAGTACATAACGAAGCATATACTGTCTTTGTGTATACCCCTTTGCTTTAGCTTCCGGAAGATTAACTGCCTTTGTAAAAGTATTTTCCATAAGTTTAAGTTTAAGAAGGGCTATAAGAAGGCCTAAAACAATACCTAAAGTCCAGCTTAAAGCATCTGTTACCATAAACAATCCTATTCCATATACAACTAACGAAAAAGCTACCATTGTACATTGCATTGCATAATTTTTCATAAATGCTTTATTCATCTTTCTTCCCTTTCTTAGCTTCCTTACCTACGATGTAAAATAAATTTCTAAAGGCACTTCCTACTCCTAGCAAAATAAAAATCACTAGAAATAGTGGTGCTTTACCAGTTACTTTATCTAAAAAATTTCCTATAAATACGCATAGAAGAATAGGAATGACCATAGATAGACCAACTTGTTCTACAAGAGCTAAAGCACTTATCCATCCCTTACTCTTCATCTATTCACCTACTTCTATGCATTATAAATATAATCTTGTGGTCTTTCTTTACCTTCTTTAAAGTAAGAAAGAATAGCTTCTACAATACGTACAGAAGCATGACCATCTCCAAACGGATTTTTAGCTTGTGCCATTTGCTTATAAACTACTTCATCAGTAAGGAGTTCTTTTGTAAGGTTGTAAATGGTTTCTTTTTGTACACCAGCAAGTTTAAGTGTACCAGCTTCAATACCTTCAGGTCTTTCTGTTACATTACGAAGTACAAGTACAGGTTTACCCATAGAAGGTACCTCTTCTTGAAGACCGCCTGAATCTGTAAGTACAAGGTATGAACGGTTCATTAAGTTATGCATATCTTTAAGATCTAGCGGTTCAATAAGATGAATATTAGGTGTGTCTCCTAATATTTCATAAACTACATCTCTTACCACTGGATTTTTATGCACTGCATAAACAACTTCTACGTCATCAAACTCCTCTGCAATAGCTTTTACAGCTTCACAAATTTGACGAAGTGGCTCGCCTTGATTCTCTCTTCTATGAGCTGTCATTGTAATGACACGTTTATTTTTATAGTCAATGTTATTGAGCAAATCTACTGTAAAGTGATAATCCTCTTCAATAGTTGTTTTAAGTGCATCAATAACTGTATTCCCTGTTACATAAATAACATTCTCATCTACTGCTTCTTTTAATAAATTCTTTTTAGCTTGTGGTGTAGGTGAAAAATGAAGTGTTGAAAGCGCACCTGCTAACTTTCTATTCATTTCTTCTGGAAATGGCTCGTATATGTTATATGTACGAAGGCCTGCTTCTACATGTCCTACAGGAATTTGTTTGTAAAAAGCTGCAAGAGCTGTTACAAATGTTGTAGATGTATCACCATGTACTAAAACAATATCTGGTTTTGCCTCTTCTAACACCCCTTCCATCCCTTCAAGTACACGTGTTGTAATACCTGTTAACGTCTGGCGATCCTTCATAATGTTTAAATCGTAATCAGGTACAATATTAAAAATTTCTAATACTTGATCGAGCATTTCTCTGTGCTGTGCTGTTACACAAACTAAATTTTCAACTTCGCTGTTTGCTTCAAGTTCTTTTACAAGTGGTGCCATTTTAATAGCTTCTGGTCTTGTTCCAAACACGCTCATAACGCGAATTTTATCTCTTATCATTTCTACGCTCCTATTATCTCTTTTATCATTTGATATCAGATTTAGTGTGTTTATTATACCTTAATATTATGTATATCCTATAAAAAATAAGCTTTTTATCCTTCTTACTTTACCACTATAGTTGTACAATTGTAAATGCTCCGAGTATATTTTGTACAATAATGAATTTTATAAAAAGTTTAAGACAGAGATTAATCTCTGTCTTAAATACTATCTAAATCTATTCTAGAACCGACCTTAATACAATTTTATCTCTTGCCTAGCAGCTCTTTCATTCAAGTCTTTTTCCCTCAATTTTCCTACCATCTACATTTCAAAATATGCTTTAGCAATTCTTACTGTTTCCATTGCATCTTTGGCATAAAAATCTGCCTGAACGAACTGAGCTAATTCCTCAGTCAAAACTGCGCCTCCAACAACAACCTTACATTCTGGTGCTTTTTCCTTTAAGAGTGTAATCGTATCTGCCATACTTGTAACTGTTGTTGTCATAAGTGCACTAAGTCCTACTAATTTTACATTATGTTTTCTTACTGCCTCTAAGACTTCTTCATGTGGCACATCTTTACCTAAATCTATCACTTCAAAACCATAGTTTTGCATAATGACTTTTACAATATTTTTACCAATATCATGAATATCTCCTTTTACTGTTGCCAGTATAACTTTAGGCCCTTTGCTATGATTTTCTGTTCCCTGATTCATCAGTGCTAGCTTTAAGACTTCAAAACTACTTTGTGCAGCTTCAGCTGATTTAATAAGCTGTGGAAGGTAAAGAATCTCCTTCTCATAATCTTCTCCTACCTTATTAAGTGCTGGTACAATATACTCTTCTACAACTTCTAAAGGCTCATGGTCTTTTAATAACCCTTCTGTTAATTGCTTTGCTTCCTTTTTAAGTCCCTTAATAATAGCTTCTTCTAAAGTATGCTCTTGCACACTTACTAACACATTATTTGTCTCCTGCTGTTTGCCACTAAAGTACTCAATATACGCTTTAGACTCTTTATCATGTCCTGCTAATACACGGTAAGCCATAATAGCTTCTAGCATCTGGGTATTTTTAGGGTTAAGAATAGGTGCATCTAATCCCTGCATAAGTGCCATAGTCAGCATGGCTTCATTTAGTACACTTCTTTGTGGTAAACCAAAAGATACATTACTTACACCTAGGACAGTCTTAACGCCAAGTTCTTCTTTAACCAGTTTTACAGCTTTAAGTGTCTCAATAACTAAGTCCTGCTGAGCAGAAGCAGTTACAACGAGACAGTCTATAAAGATATCCTCTCTTGGTATGCCATACCCCTCGGCGGCCTCTACAATACGTCTTGCTACTTCTAGTCTTTCCTTCGCACTTTCAGGAATACCCTTTTCATCAAGTGTAAGCCCTAGTACTGCTGCTCCATATTTCTTCGCAATAGGTAGTACAGCTTCTAAACTTTCCTTCTTACCATTAACGGAGTTGATAAGTGGTTTACCATTATAAATACGTGCCCCGCTTTCTAAAGCAGCTACATTAGAAGAGTCGATTTGAAGTGGTAAGTCAATGACACCTTGTATTTGTTTAATAGCTTTAGTAAGCATAGCCACTTCATCAATATCAGGAAGTCCCATATTCACATCTAAAATATGTGCACCTTCTTCCTTTTGTTCAAGTGCTAACCTTAAAACATAATCCATATTGTCATCTCGAAGTGCTTGCTGTAAAAGTTTCTTACCTGTTGGATTAAGTCTTTCCCCTATTACGCGTACATCATCAAAGAACACAGCCGTTTGACTGCTACAAATGCCACATAACTTTTTAGGTGTAAGTGGTTTTACCTCTATAGATTCTACCTTTTCTACAACTTGTCTGATGTATTCAGGATTTGTACCACAGCATCCTCCTAGTATATGAACGCCTATTTCTGCAAAGTAAGCCATACAGTCTGCAAACTCTTCTGGTGTAATGTCATACTGAGCTTTACCATCTACTATAGTTGGTAATCCTGCATTGGGCTGTACAAGCACTGGAATAGAAGCAAGGGATACAATTTTCTCTACTATTGGTTTTAATTCCTTTGGTCCTAAGCTGCAGTTCACTCCTAGTGCATCTACACCTAAAGCCTCTAAGGTTAAAATCATGGATTCAATACTTGTCCCAAAGAAGGTACGCCCATTCGCTTCAAAAGTCATGGTACAGTAAATAGGAAGTTTTGTATTTTCCTTAGCTGCAAGTACGCCTGCCTTTAACTCATAAAGGTCTGTAAAAGTCTCAAAAAGTATAAGGTCTGCTCCTGCCTTTTCACCAGCTACAACTTGCTCTTTAAAAACTTCATAAGCTTCTTCAAATCTTACATCTCCTACTGGTTCTATTAGCTTACCGGTGGAACCAATGTCGAGTACTACTTTTCCACGTCCTACTTTTGAAACAGCGCTTTTCGCTAATGCAACTGCCTGAGTAATCACCTGTTCTACTGTATATTCTGTTTCATTAATTTTATAAGCATTGGCACCAAATGTATTAGTCGTTACATAATCTGCACCCGCTTCTAAATAAGATAAATGTACACTCTCTATAAGCTGGCTATGTGTAAAGTTAAAAAGCTCTGGAATTTCCCCAAGCTTTAAACCCTTGCTTTGAAGCACAGTTCCCATAGCACCATCAAAAAATCTAGCTCCCACACTTTTCACCTCTTCTTCTATATGCACATACTCCCTGAATTAAGCATTCGCTACAGCCCTTTTGCCTATCTTCTTTTATAGAAGAAAGTCCGATAAAAGCTGTAACGGATTTAATAGGAAGGAGCATGCCTGCTTTAGTTGTTGTTAAACCAATTTTACGTGCTGTATCTAATACTCTCAGTAGCTCTGGTTGCACATTAAGGGGTACATCTCCATACCCGGGACTATAACGCATAGTTAAATACCTATCTTCTGATAAGCTTTCCATAATTTCACGCTCTACTTGGTCACAAGCAGATTCAATAAGCACATTGGCACAAGCATTAAAAAGTAAAGCCTTTAGCATATCAGTCTGCTGAATAGCACTGATTTTCTTATCTACTTGCGTACCTAATGTAGCTGCTAATACATATACTTCATCACAGTTTTTAAGTACTCTAGATAAATCTGATGTGGTGATTTGAAGTGATGTATCTTTAAGGCCTATTTGCTGCTCCTCTTTTTCAAGGGCAAATTTTTGATACGTATATCTTATACCAGCAATGTCTTCAAGCTCTTTATAAGTAGCTTGAATCTGCACCTTAATTTCATCGTCCGCTTTCGCATAAGGTACATTAATATATCTAAGTACTTCTTTTATAATAATCTTATCGTGCATACTTTAAGCCCTCTTTGTTCTTACAGCATAATTAATTCCCCTTATATTTTCCATAATACGTTTTGCAATATCTGCCTGATTCATTGTATAAAGATGAATACCATCTACGCCCGATGCTAATAAATCTATAATTTGCATGGTGGCATAAGCAATACCTGCTTCCTTCAGGGCTTGTGCATTATGATTATAGGCTTTAATTAAATTCTGTATAGATGCTGGAATACTAGCTCCGCAAAGTGTTACCATACGTTCAAGCTGTTTTCCTGATGTAATAGGCATGATGCCTGCCACAATTGGTGTATGTATACCTTGACTTCTTACGTTTTCTCTCCATTTATAGAAAGCGTCATTATCAAAGAAAAGCTGACTAATAAGTACCTCAGCTCCGCAGTTTACTTTATATTGAAGATGTTTAATATCTTCTTCTAAAGTGAGTGCTTCAATATGTTTTTCTGGATAGCAGGCCGCTGCTACATCAAAGCTACCTCTTTGCTTAATATACTTAATAAGGTCACTGGCATAACTAAAATCCCCTAAGCTGCTTCCTTCTGGTAAGTCACCTCTTAATGCCAGTATATTATGAACACCTTCTCTTTCTAACTCATCTAGAATTTGGTCCATACTTTCCTTACTTCCACCTACACATGTTAAATGTGCAAGTGGTATAATATTATATTGATTTTTAAGCAAAGACGCAATCTGAACTGTCTTACCCTGAGTACTTCCACCTGCACCATAAGTCACACTAATAAAGTCTGGTGACAAAGGTGCAAGTGCATCAATAGTACTGTAAATACTTTCTATAGATGTAGTCTGTTTTGGTGGAAAAATTTCAAAAGATATAATTGGTTTACTTTCATTAAATAATGTGCTGATTTTCAAGCTGAATCTCCCCTTACTTATTATTTTATTTTTTAAATACAGATACGAACTTATTCCCCTCTATATAGAAACGCCACTCTTTATCTCTGTATTCTTCAGCATAATCAATATTAATACGTTTATCTCTTACAATATTTAAAGGTGTATCCCCTTCTTCAACATAAAGCTGTCCCTTCTTTGTAACAGGTAATGCATTAAGCGTCTTATCAATATGAAGCGCTTGACATAGTTTACCTGGCCCATTAGTTAGATCTTGTACTTTTTTAGATTTAATATGTCTATAGATTCTGCAAAGTGCTATAGCTTCTTCATCTAATGGCTCTACTGCTCTTATCAGTACACAATGTGGTATATCCTTATAGTTAGCTATAATATTAAGGCAGTTATACATTCCATAAATAAGATAAACATAGGTAATACCCCCATCTTCAAAAATAGGCATGGTTCTTGGTGTACGTTTTCCTCCGTAAGAGTGTGCCCCCTTATCCTCTGGTCCTAAATAAGCTTCTGTCTCTACAATTCGAAAACGTGCTACCTTTCCCTCTATCTCTCTTACTAATACCTTACCTAATAAATCCCTAGCTACCTCTAACCCATCTCTCAAATAAAATTTCTGCTCAATAATTTTAGTCACTTAGATGCTCCCTTCGTTTTCTAGCTCTACTAATCTGCTTCATATCTTGATATAAAGCATTTATTTCAGCGCCTAATAATACTAAAATACAACTTGTATAAAGCCAAATGAGTAAAATAAAAACACTTCCTAAGCTTCCATACATCTGATTATATTTGCTGAATCTATCTACATATAACGAGAATAAATAAGAAAAGGCATACCAGCCCATACTTGCAAAAATGGTACCAGGCCATACATTTCCATCTCTTAAATGCCTACGCGGAATAAACTTATAGATCATATAAAGTCCCATAAGTAGTCCTACTACAGGTAGAGTAAGTCTCACAATATCCCATAGAAGCTTATACCCCCTCCCTTGGATGTGAAAAGTGGTAATTACGTATTCTCCTATACGATTTCCAAATACTAATAGAATAATAAGCCCTGCAATCAGTACAGCTAAAACAACGGTATAAAGCATAGAAAAGATTTTTCTCACCCAGAAACTTCTACCATCTACGCCACTGTAAGCCTTATGAATACCTCTTATGATCACATTAACTGCTGCCGAAGCAGACCAGATGGCAGCAATAGCACTAAAGGAAAGTAAGGTTGCACTGCGGTACTCTATAAGCTGATTAATGGTTTGCTCAATAAATGGCATAACCGCTCCAGGTACAACCTCTGATAAGTACACCATAAACTCACTCTGTGCAATGTTGGTATAAGTTAGAATGGAAATGATCATCATTAAAAAAGGAAAAAATGCTAATATCCAATAGTATGTGCTTTGTGCACTGCGTGCTGCAATTTCGTGTCCGATAAACCTTTTCTTTAGTCTCATAATATAATCAATAAAAAATTTAATGGATTCCAATTGAATGCCCACCTTTATGTACAATTTCTCCTTTTCAGTATATCTCACTCATTTAGGGAGTATACTTATTTTTTAAAATCTTTTATTTACTATATCATAATTTATACTTTGGTTAAATATTTTAAATTAACAAAGTAAGTAATGGTTCCCCTGTATTCCCCCTTATATTATAGAAAAGCAAAATTTTCTATAATATAAAAAGGCATGAGTCTATACTCATGCCTTACACATTTTATTTATTTTGAAGCTCTTTTGCTTTACGTTTCATCTTGTTCATAAAGCCTTCTTTTTTAGGAACTGGAAGTTTTCCTGAAACAACATTAACAAGCATGATTCCAGCTACTTCTGCTTTAATTTGTTTTTTTACAGGTACTGTATTGTACACGATTTCATCACACATAAGTGTAACAATTTGAGGACCAGCTTTTGCAATAACAACTGGCATTTTTCTTTTACGTTGCATTTTTGGTACTTGATCTTTTACCTGTTTAGGAAGCTTGAGGTTCTCTAGCTTGTCCTTTTTCTTATCTATAATGAATAAAGGTACAACTTGTTTATGCTGATTAACGAGTTGTTGTTGCTCATCATATCTTTTTTGTAATTTTTTACCCCAAAAATAAAGTCCGACTCCGATTGCCGCGATCACTACGACCCATATTAATACGATCTGCCAGGTTTCCACCTTAATACCTCCTTAGTACGACTAAATATGTAAAATAGTATAGCATATAACGGAATATACCACAATATCAATAAGATATTATCACATTTGAAAGGTGGTGCATACATGCTTATTTCACTTCTATTATTGTCGCTTATTATTGATTTAATTTGTATTAGTTATATTATTTTTATTGAACATAAAAATGTAACAGCCACCTGGGCCTGGGTAATGGTCATGCTCTTCATTCCTATTGTGGGTTTTATCCTCTACCTTTTCTTTGGACAAAGTATGAAAAGGCGTAAGATGTTCAATCAAAAAGAAGAATCTGACCGCTATATGCATCTTCTGTATACACAGATTTACAAGGATTCTTGCAGTTCTTGCACATTAGGCACTTGCCCAGCCTGCTATGATTATAACCTCTTAAACCTTCACCTTATAGGCCATGAAACAGTTTATACGTGTGACAATAACCTTACCTTATTCACAGATGGGAAAGCTAAGTTTATAGATCTGTTTGATAGTATTAAAGCAGCCCACTCTTATATCCACTTAGAATATTATATTATCCATGATGATGAAATAGGACAACTCTTTAGTGAATGTCTTATTCAAAAAGCTCAAGAAGGTGTAGAGGTTTCTCTCCTTTATGATGGCATGGGATGTCTTAAAACACATTCTGCTTACTTTAAAAAGTTAGAGAATGCTGGCATTAAAATTATTTGTTTTGCGCCACCTTTTAAACCTTTTATCAATTTACGTTTCAATTATCGTAACCATCGTAAGCTCTGTACTATCGATGATAAGATTGCCTATTTAGGTGGCTTTAATGTAGGTGATGAGTATTTAGGTAAAAATAAGAAAATGGGTTACTGGCGTGATACACACTTAAAGATTGAAGGAAGTGGTGCCATTTTAGCCAATCTCCAGTTTCTTTTAGACTGGCGCTTTGCTTCTCATGAAACACACCTTCTCGAAAACTATAAGATTCCTCAACTTACACCACTTTGCCATAGTACAGGCGCTGTTGTTCAGCTTGTATCTGGTGGTCCCGACTCTAAACATTCTAGTATTCTAAATGGTTATATTGGGATGATTGCTGGCGCCCGCAAAAGTGTTTGGATTCAGACCCCTTACTTCATTCCTAACGAAGCACTCCTAACTACACTTAAAATCGCTGCCTTATCTGGTTTAGATGTACGCATTATGTTTCCTAACAAACCTGATCATGCCTTTGTCTATTGGGCTACCTATTCCTATATTGGGGAGCTTATCGATTGCGGCGCCCGCGCCTATACTTATGATAAAGGCTTCTTACACTCTAAGACTATTATTGTAGATGAAGCCCTCTCCTCTGTAGGCACAGCTAACTTTGATATGCGTAGCTTTAAATTAAATTTTGAAATGAACGCTTTTATATATGATAAAAGCTTCGCCAAAGAACTTAGCAAGGCCTTTATACACGACTTAGAGGACTCTTCTGAGCTTACTCTAGAAAGATACAATGACCGCTCACGTCTCATTCGCTTTAAAGAATCTGTATCCAGATTATTTTCTCCTATCCTGTAATCCTATAGAAAGGTATCGTAGGAGCGAAGTGAATCTCCTTCTCCTTCCCATCTACCTGAAAGGAGGGAGGCTACTACACTCCGCAAGCGGCTAGCGAGGTGCGCTTAGAGTGTGTTAATGAAGGTGGACACAGGGCTCTTAGCGAATTGTTTGACCGAAGGGAGTTATGAGCGTTCCTGTGTACACCAAATTTACACACTCTTAGCCACCGAGCGTTAAGCTAAAGGAGTGTATTAGCCTCTCTCCTCCTGGAACCCCAAAGGAGACAACCCTGTTTACAAGCAAAAGGGACTATTGCTCATGCAACAGTCCCTTTTCATTTAATCTGTAATCTCTGCTAAAAGCTCTCTTACTATATCTTCTACATGTTGAGGCAGTTTCTTCTTTTCCTCTGCACTTAAAGAAGGTACATCAATAGGTTTTCCAACATTCACATAGATAGTTGTCTTTTGAATCTTTTTCTTTTCCTCTAATACTTTATAAGTATTTTGAATAGCAATTGGTACAATCGGTACATTAGCTTTTGTTGCAAGTTTAAAGCTTCCTGCTTTAAAGCTTCCCATTTCTTTTCCCTTCATACGTGTGCCTTCTGGGAAAATAACAATGGATTGACCATTTTTAAGCTCATCAATACCTTTTAAGATAGCTTGAAGGGATTGTTTCATATCATCACGTGCTAAATAAATACATCCCATAGCTTCAAACCACTTACCGAATACAGGCATCTTCTTTGTTTCTTCTTTACCAATGAAGATAACTGGTTCATTTTCTATAAGAATGGCCATAACTGGGCTATCAAATAGACCTTTATGTGTTGCCATATACACGACAGGTCCATTAGCCGGTAAGTTCTCTTTGCCTTTAATTTCTATAGTCGCTCCTGCAGACTTTACCATACGACGGCTTAAGTCTTGCATGGCACGATATATACGGAAACGATATTCTCTTTTTGTGGCTAAGTCTAGTTCTTTATTATCCACTCTATACTTTTGTCTTATAAAGACATTTACAATGTAGTGGAATCCTATGCTCCACAATACTCTCATTCCTCTTATCATTGTATCACTCCCTATTCTGTTTTATAGGCATCAAGCATACGTTCTTTCAGATAGTATAAGTCATCTGATAAGTCAACTGGCATACTAGCTGGGTTGATGAGACGTTTATATTCATCCCATAATGTTTCAAGTTCTTCTTTAGCATAGCTGCGAATGTCCATAACTTTTGGTGATTCATACACACATTTACCGCCTCTAAAAATAGGCACAAGGAGTTCACGCACTGTATACTGACCTGCTTTAAGCTTCATTTTCTTCCATCTTGCTTTAGGGTCACGTACAACTAAATCTTGGTTTGTATCAATTGTTTCTTCTTCTAGTGCAATAAGGTCTACTTTTAATTTACCTGTTGTTTTATCATAAATTCTAAGTACTTTTTTAATACCTGGGTTTGTAACTTTCTCTGGGTTATCTGAAATTTTAATCTTAGGTATAAAGTCTCCACCTGCTTTACGTTCTGCTGCTAATTTGTAGATACCGCCAAATGATGGGCAGTCATCTGATGTAATCAGTTTTGTACCTACACCCCATAAGCTAATTTCAGCTCCTTGTCTCTTAAGGTCTGCAATGAGGTATTCATCAAGGTCACAAGATGCACTGATTACGGCATCTTCATGGCCTGCATCATCTAACATTCTTCTAGCTTGTTTAGATAGGTAAGCTAAGTCACCACTATCTAGACGGATACCATAAGAATCCATTGAAATGCCTGCTGCTTTCATTTCATCAAATACTTGAATAGCATTTGGTACACCTTGCCCCAATGTATCATAAGTATCTACAAGTAGAATGCATTTGTTAGGGAAGAGTTTTGCATAAGCTCTAAAAGCATCAATTTCATTATCAAAGCTCATAACCCAGCTATGTGCATGTGTTCCTGCTACTGGTACATTAAACATTTGCCCTGTAAGTACATTTGATGTAGCATGACAGCCTCCTATAACAGCAGCTCTTGCACCATAAATCCCTGCATCAGGACCTTGTGCACGTCTAAGACCAAATTCAAGTACAGTATCTTCTTCTGCTGCTCTTACCACTCTTGCTGCCTTTGTGGCAATCAGACTTTGATGATTAATAATATTAAGAAGTGTTGTCTCAATAAACTGTGCTTCGAAAATTGGTGCTTTTACACGCATAAGTGGCTCATTTGGCTGTACCACTGTTCCTTCTGGAATGGCATCAATATCTCCTGTAAATTTAAAGCTTCTTAAATACTCTAAAAAAGCTTTGCTAAAAATATTTAAAGAATCAAGATAAGTGATATCTGCATCTGTAAAATGTAGGTTCTTAATATAATCAATGGCTTGTTCTAAACCACAGCAGATAGCATAGCCATTACCTGATGGATTATTTCTATAAAATAAATCAAAAACGACTTCGTGATTGTTAACGTCATTTTCAAAATACCCCTGCATCATTGTTAATTGATAAAGGT
>JAHLFD010000170.1:0-15978 GCA_018883975.1 Candidatus Niameybacter stercoravium | reverse complement strand
TTATATGCCTGACTTTAAAGATAAAGTCCTTCTTTTAGAAAGCTACAGCGGAGGGCCTATGCAAATGAGTACTTACCTAAATCAGTATAAGCAGTTAGGTGTGTTTAAACAGATTAAAGGTATCTTATTAGGAAGCTATACTGTAATGGAGCAGGAGCATCTTTCACCAACTATAGAAGAACTCGTTCAAAAAATAGTTGATAACCCTGACATGCCAATCGTAAAAACTGCTCAGATTGGACATAATATGGATTCAAAATGTATTAAAATTGGTCAGCCTATTTGCCTAGAAGTATAAAAGCGTCTTTCAAAGTTCATAATAGCTTTGAAGAGGAGGTCTGATCATGCCAAGAATAAATTGTTCTGTAGAGTCTTGTATTTATAACAAACAAAAAATATGTGAAGCTGAAACCCTTCAAATTGGAGGAAAAGGTGCTAACTGGACAGAGTCTACTTGCTGTGAGACTTATAGGGATAGTCATGAAGTCAAAAATGCAATGACAGAAGCCGGTGAAACAGAAGATATTCTATGTAAGGTAGAAACATGTGCATACAATGTAGATAGACATTGTAGTTTAAGTGAAATTGAAGTAAGTAGTCATGGTGATGTAAGCAATTATACAGAAACAGACTGCTTAAGTTTTGAACGTAAATCAGTATAAATAAAATGGAGCACCATCCGTAGAGGAGGTGCTCCATTTTTAAAAATAACTTATTCTTTCTCTGCCTGGTAAACGATTTGACCATCTATAAGGGTATAAAGTGGCTTAGTGAAAATCTCCATAGGATTACCAGTAAAAATAGCAATGTCCGCATCTTTCCCAACTTCTAGGCTCCCCACCCTGTCTGCAACACCACAAATTTCAGCTGCATTAATAGTAATAGCGTGAAGTCCCTCTTCTATATCTAATCCTTCTCTTGCTGCTATACCAGCGCACCTAGGAAGGTGATAAAGTGGTGTAACAGGATGGTCTGTTGTAATAGCCACTTTTACACCCGCCTTATGGAGGAGACCGGCTGTTTTAAAGTCTATATTTTGAGTCTCAATTTTATCACGAGAGGCTAGACTAGGGCCTACAATGGCAGGAAATCCAGAAGCGGCTATATATTCAGCAATAAGATGACCTTCTGTGCAGTGATCAAGCGTCAAACGCACATCATATTCTTTGGCAATACGAATAGCTGTTAAGATATCATCGGCGCGGTGTACGTGAGCTTTAAGTGGAATTTCCTTCCTAAGAACAGGAAGCCAGGGCTCGAATCTAAAGTTAGTTTTAAAAGCATTATCTCCTTTTTGAAGCGCAGCTTCTTTATCTTGTTCATATTGTTTAGCTTCAAAGAGAACTTCTCTAAGTAAAGCGGCAGTAGACATGCGAGTAGAAGGCAATTTTTGCTTGTCCATATAAGTATGTTTGGGATTTTCACCTAGGGCGATTTTCATAGCAGCAGGTTCTTTAATCACTAAATCATCAATGCACCTACTACCTTTTGTTTTCATAAAAAGGAATTGCCCCCCTACGATATTGCTGCTGCCAGGGCCGACCATAACGGATGTGATCCCCATGCGTACAGCATCGTCAAAACCTGGGTCCATGGGATTAATAGCATCTAAGGCACGTAAGTACGGAGTGATGGGATCCATCATTTCATTGCAGTCTTCACCTTCCATCCCTTTTTTCTGTTCAGAGATACCAATATGGCAATGAGCTTCTATAATACCTGGCATAACCCAGCAGTTTGTTGCATCTATAACTTGTATATTAGAAGAAGGACAGGTGATTTCACCAATGGCTTCGATTTTACCATTTTTAATAAGGATAGAACCTTTTTCATAAGAGCGACCAGCCATAGTGAGGAGCTTGCCGTTTTGAATAAATAGCATAAGTCTTTCTCCTTTCTAAGTAAATCAATACCTTTACTAGTATTGAAAACAGAGAAAAATTTATACTATATATACTAAAAAAATTAAAGGAGCCACAAGGCTCCTTTTTAACGTTCTATATTTTTTCTAAGTCCATCAGCCAGTAGGTTAAAGCCAAGTACGATTAAGGTAATCATAATACCTGGGATAATAGCTAGAAATGGAGATTGAATCATATAAGGCTGCGCTTCATTAAGCATTTTTCCCCAACTCGCTAGAGGAGGCTGAAGCCCAAGACCTAAATAACTAAGTCCTGCTTCTGAAAGAATAGCAGAAGCAAAGGATAAGGCGGCTGTTACATAAATGCTAGATGAGATATTAGGCAAGATATGTATCAGCATAATGCGTGTGTTAGATAATCCGAGAACTTGTGCGGCTTCTACGAAAGTGGCATTTTTATACTGTAAGTAGCCGCTTCGCACAACTCTTGTGAAGCGAGGTATATTCATAATGCTTAAAGCAAGTATAATCATACTTACACTAGGCCCCCAAATAGCAATGAGCATAAGCGCAAGAAGTGTACCAGGGAAAGCCATTTTAATTTCAATAAGTTTCATAATAAATGTATCCACCATGCCGCCATAGAAACCAGCTAGGATACCAAGTAACCCGCCTATGAGCAGAGAGATAATAACTGTACTAAAACCAACTAAAAGCACAACTTGTGAGCCTACCATCATACGGCTTAACACATCACGACCAAACTGATCTGTCCCTAATAAGTGGACCGCAGACGGTGGTTTAAGCTTATTGGCAATGTCCATAGCGTTAGGATCAAATGGTGTATAGAAAAGGCTAATGATGGCAATAAGGCTGACAAACCCAATGAGGCTAAGGCCTATAATCAGTTCAAAATTAAGTTTACGTTTCATATTAGTTATCCCCCTTTACGCGAATACGAGGGTCAATCACACTGTATAACATATCCACAATAAAATTGAAAACAACAACAATTGTCCCCAGATAAAGCACAAGTGCCTGGATAAGTGGTAGGTCACGGCTATTAATAGCTGTAATAATTAAGTTACCAAGGCCCGGAATATTAAATACATTTTCAGTAATAATACTACCACCGAGTATATCAATAACAAGCATCCCTAAAATAGTTACAGTAGGGATAAGGGCATTTTTAAAGATATGCTTACGCACGACGATTTTCTCACTAAGTCCTTTGCCACGAGCTGTTTGTACATATTGCTTAGGCAGTTCATCTAGCATAGCTGTTTTAAGATAACGAATCAGTACAGCGCAGGTCCCTAGCGCAATAGATAGGCCTGGTAGTAATAGGCTCTTTAGCCATCCTATAGGATTATCTGCAAAAGCCACATAGCCATTGCTTGGTAAAAGGCCTAAAGTGACTGCAAATAAAAGAACAAGTAAAATCCCCATCCAAAATGAAGGGATAGCGATACCAAGCTGAGATAAAGCTGAAATAACTTTACCTGAAGGGCCTTTATGACTGGCAATAAATAATCCAAGTGGAATGCCTATAAGTAAAGTGAAAATAAGCGCAATAAGTGCTAAAGAAGTGGTTACAGGAATACGAGAAAGTAGAAGGTCACTTACAGGCATATGGAATCTAAAAGATTCTCCAAGATCACCTGTTAAAGCATTACCTAACCAATCTGTATATCTAGTAAGAAGAGGTGCGTCTATATTCATAGACTTTCTCAAGGCCTCTAGCTGAAAGGGGTCTGCATCGGGACCCAAGATAATAGAAGCTGGGTCCCCTGGCAGTATTTGAAATACCCCGAAAGTTACTATAGAAATTAAAAAGAGTGTTATGACTAAAGAAAGTAATTTTTTTAGATAAAATGACATGATAATTTCACCTGTTTATTCCCCTACGTAAAAGAGTTTTGTTGCATCAAAATATGGTGCAGGGTATGGGGTATAACCTTTTAGATTTGGTTTACTTGCAAGGATAAGGTGTGGGTCCATAATATAAACGGCTACGGCCTCATCTGCAAGGAATTGTTGAGCTTGTTTGTAAAGATCAGCACGTTTAGATGCATCTGTTTCAGTAATAGCTTGCTCTAAGATTGCATCATATTCAGGACTTCTTAAATGATAGAAGTTTTTAGGGTAAGTGCTTTCATAGCGAAGAAAGACCTCGTGTGGTTCAAGCTTACCTGAAAGGCCAACAATAGTAGTGTCATAGTTACCACCTGTATAAACCGTTTCAAGCCATTGACCCCATTCAATAAGTTCAATGTTAAGTGTAATGCCTACCTTACTAAGCATATCTGCAAGTACCTGAGCTGTATCTACATGGGTCTGGTAATTTGAAGGTACTTTAATAGTTGTCTCAAAACCATCTTTATAACCAGCTTCAGCAAGAAGTGCTTTAGCTTTTTCTACATTATATGGATAAGGTTCATTTTGGCTTAAATCATTATACCAAAAGCTCATTACAGGACTTGCATTGGTATAAAGCTTAGTGCCGTAGCCACTCACTATACCATTTATAATAAGGTCTTTATCAACTGCATAATTAATAGCTTGACGTACACGCACATCGTCAAAAGGTTTTTTATCTAAATTTAAAGCAAAGATCTGTACCATGTTTTGAGGGAAGGAAGTAATGGTAAAGTCTTTTTCAAGAGCTGGTACACTCATAGACAGAATTTGTGCAATATCTAAATCTCCTGATTTAAGAGCCATAAGGATACTGTTTTCATCTGTCATAATACGGAATTCTATTCGATCAATCTTTGCCATGCGATTTGTATCATAATAAGTATCATTGCGATCTAAGACAATTTTTTGGCCTGGTACGTAGCTATTAAAAGTAAAAGGGCCAGTACCTACAGGTGCAGTAGATTGCTGCGTATAATCAGCTGGGACTACAGGTTCAACTAAAGTAGATAAGAAAGCTGAAGAAGGTTCACTTAAAGTGAAGGTTAAAGTATCTTCATCTACTTCATCAATAGCTGTAACAAGCTTGAATTTTGAAGAAAGAATCTCACCACCGTTAAGGCCTGCTAATGTTTTATAAGAGTATAATACATCTTCTATGGTCATAGGATCGCCGTTATGGAAAGCTACATCTGTTCTTATGTCAAAAGTATAGGTCAAGCTATCATCTGAAATAGTATAGCTTGTTGCAAGCTGTGGAAGGATCTCGCCGTTTTCATCGAATCGCATAAGCCCTTCAAAAACATTGTTCATAACTGCATCAGTATCGGATGCTGCTGACAGGTATGGATCTAGATTGTCTGGTTCTGATGGCATTGTAGTCCTTACAATACCTCCTGAAATAGGTTCATTAGCTGTGCCATTAGGAGCCGCCTGGTCTCCGCCGGAATTTGATGAACACCCTACAGAAAAAATGACTATGCAGGACATCATCAAAGCAAATAATTTTCTCATGATATAGCCTCCTTGTACAATACGCACATACTTATAGGTAGGTTGCGCTTGTTATAGTGTTTCAATACTTTTTTATTATAAGAAAAGAATTTTAATCTTACAACAATTTTTTAAAGTTGTAACCATTTTATGGAAAATTTAATATTATAGTAGTAATTAGTATTGATGAAAAGGGGCGTAACATAATGAATGATCAATTAGGTTTAATTGCCGTATTAGGTATAAGCTATCTGCTTCTTAATCAAGGAAATAATCCGGAAGTAAGCTATACAAGAGGTGAGCAAGATGCCAATTATAAGACTTTTAGAAGTCCTTTATATGATATTACATTTAAATACCCTGCTAATTGGACTAAGAACTCTAATTATGAAGAACGTTATGATGGGCCAAATGGCTTCTTTGAGGTAAGTGAGTTAGAATCCTTCGGACGTCCTATTGACCAAGTAGCACAGCAAGAGATTGATATTCCTATTAAACCTTATGGGACGAAGCCAGAGGTCATTACAACGGAGTTAGACGGGGAACCAGCTAGAATTATTATGCCATCAGCAGACCAGCAGAAAGTATTTGATAGAGAAGTAGCTATTATTGTGAAGAATAAAAGACCTGTATCAGAAAGTAGTGGCGTTTACGATTATACTGTTATATGGACAGATAAAGAGAACTTACAGACTATACTTGATAGCTTTAAGTTTCTGTAGCACAAGACAGTTACTTAAATACTCCAAAATAAAAGGCAGTAACAAATCTTTTTTTCATCTTATGGAGATGGAGTTTCTAGAGATTTGTTACTGCCTTTTTGTCTATGGATTAGATGTAGAGCTAAGAGGCATTTGTGTATCCACAGTAGCTACAACTGCATAAACAGGTTCTCCAGTAGTAGCACTTATAGATTTAAGTTTACCCATAGAGAGGGATTCTATAGTAGGATAAAGCGCTTTAAGTTCTTTACTTAAAGTAGCTACGTCAAAGTCATTGGCTTGGTAATACATAATTTAAGTCTTATATTTAACTACGATGGTCTCACGAATTTCGTCATTAGAAGCTCTATCTGAATCTAAAGTAAATGCACTTTTTAAGATGGATAAAAGTTTTTTCATGGAATCACTCCTTTAGTCGTTTAATCAACCCTTATTATAGTATAAAAGGATAGAAAAGGTGAACTTTTGCAAAAAATAATGTCTTATTAATATGAAAAATGTTAATATAATAAAAGAAGCTAATTGGGAGGGAGGACAACATAAATATGCAACCTTATATACCAGCGTCTCTTGAGACTATTACTATAGACCTAGATCGTTTAGAAGATGAGACAACAGTACAGGGTAAGCACTTAAAGAATCTTTATATCGAGGATCAATCTTGCCGTAATCTACTTTTTAAAGAGTGTATTTTAGAAAATGTAACATTTAGTGAAAATCGTTTTAAAAAGATTGAGTTTAATAATGTTATATTTAAAAAGTGCGATCTTTCTAATCAAAATATGGAGGATGCTATCTTTCATAAAAGTAGATTTGAAGAATGTAAGTTAACAGGTTTAAGCTTACCAGAAAGTTGTATTCAATATGTGACTTTTGAAGGGTGCCTTGGAGATTACTTTAATGTAGGCTTTGCCATTATGAAAGATGTACATTTTAAGGGATGTGAACTTAAGTTTGCTAATTTTGGTTCTTGTAAATTTAATAAAGTTGACTTCGATACATGTAATCTGATAGCCGCGGAGTTTGCAGGGACTAAGCTTAGTGGATTAGACTTTACAACTTGTCATATTGATGGGCTTAAAGTGAAGTTACTTGAACTTAAAGGCGTTAAAGTTACACCTGACCAGGCATTAGAGTTTGCCAAAATGTTGGGACTTAAAATAGAAGGGATGGAAAAGCAATGAGTGAAAATTTCTTTAAAGGTAATAGAAATAGGTTAGGGGAAAAATTAAAAGATAGAAGCGCAGTCGTTCTTTTTTCAGGGAAAGCGCCAAAGAAAAGTGCAGATGAAGACTACACATTTACTACAAACCGTCACTTTTACTATATGTGCGGTGTGAAAGAGCCAAACATTATGCTCATGATGGTAAAAGAGGGGGACAAGCTTAAGTCTACCTTATTTATTAAAAGAGCAGATCCATTTATGGAAAAATGGGTAGGAAAGACAATTAGTGCAGAAGATGCTTTTACAGTATCAGCTGTAGAAGAAGTAAAATATATAGATGACTTTGAAGGAACACTTCATTACTTATTAAGTAGACAAGGGGTAGATCATCTCTACTTAGATTTTGAATTAGAAGGATTTAATGCTCCCCTTACAAAAGAGCAAGTCTTTGCAAATAAATGCAAAGAACGTTACCCATTTATTCAAATTCAAAATGTACATCAATTAATTAGTTCATTAAGAGTGATTAAAGCACCATATGAAGTGGATAAACTTAAAGAGGCCATTAAAGTAACTGATGAAGGTATTAAAGCACTTATGAAGAATGCTAAGAGTGGTATTATGGAATATGCCCTTGAAGCACACTTTGACTTTGTTCTTAAATGCAATGGGATTAAAGACTTTGCCTTCAAGACTATAGCAGCTTCAGGCATAAACGGTACTATTTTGCATTACTCAAGTAACGATAGCATCATACCTGAAAATAGCTTAGTCCTTTTTGACCTTGGTGCACAATATGATTACTATAATGCAGACATCACACGTACTATTCCAGCAGATGGCAAGTTCACAGAGCGTCAGAAAACTTTCTATAATATTGTACTTAAAGCTAATGAAGAAGTTATCAAAGCTATTAAGCCTGGGGTACCATTTACAAGACTTAACGAGATCGTAAAAGAGATTTATCTTGAAGAGCTTAAAGTATTAGGTTTAGTAGAAACAATGGAAGATGTGAGTAAATATTACTACCATGGTGTAAGCCACTTCTTAGGTTTAGATACACATGATGTAGGGGATAGAGGCATGACACTTGAACCAGGTATGGTACTGACAGTAGAACCAGGCTTATATATTGAAGATGAAGAAATCGGTATTCGTATTGAAGATGATGTACTTGTAACAGAAGATGGATGTGAAGTACTTTCAAAAGACATTATTAAGACTGTAGAGGACATAGAAGCTTACATGCAATCATAGAAGGAGGCTAAAAGGAGACTGATATGAATAGAGATAACCCTATTAAAACAAGACTATTTTATGCAGCAATTGTAGTAAGCAGCTTACTGAGTGTAAGTATTGCTTTACTTTATAGAGAGGCCATTCCAAGTATACCATTTATTGTGCTTACAGCATTTATAATAGGTTTTGCCACAAAAGAGAAGCTTTTATTTACAGGTATAACACTTATACAAAGTTTCTTTATGGGGATGGCTCTACAAGATTTACAGTGGAGTATAAGATGTGTGGTATTTTTTATGACTTATATGGCCTTTGGTATGTGCGCAGGGGTGCTCATTAATAAAGCCAAAGCTTACCATAGCGGGGCATGGGGATTGCATCAGAAGAAGTATCCATTTCGTATTTTTGCATGCATTTTAGTAGCACTTATTTTACTTGTAGGGGGATCTTATAGCTATTATCTTTATTTTTCCGTTCTATAATAAGAAGGGACTGTTACATGACTCATTCGTGAGGTATGTAATAGTCCCTTTTTTATTGGTAGATATTCCTTGGTTGAAATTTATGTAGATCAATGATGGCCTATTCCCACCTGCTAAGTACTAATACGAGGAGTGAATAGTACTATGCTCTTTGCCTCTGAACCTGTACTCGGAAAGGTGAAGGGATATGGGCTGCTCTTACGTAGGCTTCTTTATGGAGGCGTGCTTAGAATGCGTTAGCGAGTGTGTGAACAAGGCACTTAGCGAGTTGTCTGACCGAAGGGAGTTATGAGCGTTCTTGTGAATACCGAGCTTACACATTCTTAGCCGCCGAAAGTGAAGCTGGAGTAGGAGTAGTCCATAGACCAAAACCTACCTACCTAACTTAGTGAATGGTCGCTACAATAGTATCTGGATGAAGAAGCATTTCTATTTTATCAGGCAGCTCCAAATCACTTACGAAGATTTTCGCACCTTGTTCAAGATTACTTGTATCTACTACGAAGGTTTCAGGTAATACATCAACAGGTCCTTTAACAGGAATTTTAGTAACAGCTTTTTCAAGAATGTATTTCTTGCTACGAAGTATTTCCGTACCTTCAAAGCTCATAGGAATTTGCATTTTAATCACTTCACCAGCTTTAACAAATTGGAAGTCTACATGAAGAATTTCAGTATGTAATCTATCTGTTTGGAAGTCACGAAGTACACAGTCATAAATTTGACCACCCAGATCAAGTTTGAAAATCATAGTAGTTGTATCACTGATAATGTTTTGAAGCATAGGAAGTGCTATTTGAATAGGAACAGAATGGGTAAGAGATTGTCCATACATAATCCCTGGAATCATTCCTTTAGAGCGAAGCTCGGTTAAATTTTTCTTAGAATCTCTTGGCATAATAGTAAAAACTTTTTGTGACATATAAAATCCCCCTTTTTCGCATCGTATTACTCTATATGTACGAGCCTAAAGGGGGATTTATGCTTAAATTTTTAAATTATAATGTATTAAGTATAATACTGAGCTTGTGCATTCCAAAGTTCATAGTAAAGATCAGTAGTATCTTCTAATAAATCTTTATGCTTACCATACTGGATAAGTTCTCCTTGGTCAAATACGGCAATTTGATTACAGAAGCAGCAGCTTGATAAACGGTGAGAGATATAGATAGCTGTTTTGTCTTGAATCATATCATTAAGTCTGGCATAAATATCTGCCTCGGCAATAGGGTCAAGGGCTGCTGTTGGCTCATCTAAGATGATAAATGGTGCATCTTTATAAAGGGCACGTGCTATAGCGATTTTTTGTGCCTCTCCACCTGATATTTCTATACCATCTTCAGAGAATTCATTGTAAAGCTGTGTGTGAAGACCATCAGGGAACTGAGTCATGCGTTCTTTAAGGCCTGCTTGGTTAATGCACTCGGTAACTTTTTCTTCATCATAATCAGAAGCAATCGCTACGTTTTCACCTAAAGTAAAAGAGAAAAGTTTAAAGTCTTGGAATACTACAGAAAAGGCTGCTAAGTAATCTTCATATTTATAGTCCTTAATATTAATGCCATTTAATAGAATCTCACCTTCAGTAGGGTCATAGAGCCTACAAAGTAACTTAATAAAAGTGGTTTTACCTGAACCATTTTTCCCTACAACGGCAATTCTTTCGTTAGCATTAAAGCGTATAGAAATATTTTTAAGACTATAATGTTCACTGCCAGGGTATTTGAAACTTACATTTTTAAATTCAATAATAGCATCTTTAGCAGTTTCTACGTCAAGAGGCAGATTACCGCTTTCTTTGCGATTAGGTAAGTCTAAGAATTCAAAGTACCAATTTAGGTATTCGCTATTTCTTCTAATTTCTGTCAGGAAGTAAAGGAAGCTTGAAAGATTTTCTCCAAATTGGGTAACAGCACCGGTATAAAGGACAATATTACCTACGCCAAAAGCACCAGTGAGTGCTTTTAGGCCTACAAATAAGTAAGTAACGAGTGTTACAAGCACTTGGAGTACACTTTCGATACACCAGAACCTTGTATTGAATTCAGGTATAATCTTACTTACATCGAAGATTTTACCTAAATGGAAGTCCAGCTCTTTCTCAATGAGAGCCTTTTGGTTATACAGCCTAATATCTTTACCTGCATTATATTCTGTAGCAAGCAGAAAGCTAAAGAAGTGCTCGCTGTTATAATGAGGTGCTAGTTTATCCATAATTTCATAGTGCTTTTTCTGTACAATAGAAACATTTTTAGCAGAATAATAAATCGTTGCACCAATGAGTAAACAAAGTACAAGTGCAGCAAAAGGTGAGTTCATAAACTGACCAAATATATTGTTTTGAGGACTTTTTGCACTGAACATCTCTATGACTAAAGCCACTGATAAGATGATAGAAAGTATACTTGACACAACCCAGCATATCTGGTAAACAAGGGCGATAATACCCTTGTAATAGCGACCACGTTCGAGTTTTTCACGCATTTGACGAATTTTTACATCATCCATATCAGCATAGTCAAGTTCATATCCTTTATTAGACAAATCAAGTTCTTTCTTGTGCCCTAGTACATACTGTAGTGTATCGAGCATTTGATAAAGGAAGTTCAAGATAAGTCTGCATAGGAAAGTAAGTACTACGGTTAGGATAGCTAAATAAAGAATGTGTTTCATATTGCGTGATGGTAAAGTGAGCTCTGTAATAATCAGCGATGAAAAATACATGCCAATAAAAGGATTAATAGAGGCAAATATACCAGCAGAAAAAGAAACAAGAAGCATATAAGGTTGTAATTTATGGATGGTTTTAATCCCTCTCCAAATAAGTTTCCATTCTTTTTTGAGGTCAGCAAACAGATTCTTCATGCTCATTTCCCTCCTCTTGTTCTTTGTAGTATTGTGCTTGAATTTCAAACATCTCGGCATATTTTTGCCCAAGTGCTAGAAGTTCTTCATGGCTACCTATCTCAATGATCTCTCCATTTTCTATTAAGATAATGCGGTCACAAAAGCGTGTACTTGCTAATCTGTGAGAAATGAAGATGGAGGTGGTATGGGCGGTGAGCTCATTGTATTTAAGATACATAGCATTTTCTGCAATAGGGTCAAGTGCTGCTGTAGGCTCGTCCAAAATCATAATTGGAGCATTTTTATAAAGGGCTCTAGCAAGCATAAGTTTTTGCTGCTCACCACCTGAGAGCTGAATAGCCTTTTCGTTAATATCTCGTACAAGTAAAGTATCTAGGCCATCAGGTAGTTTAGCGATTACTTCATCCATACCTGAAAGACTAAGACACTCTAGAAGCCTTGCCTCATCCATTTGATCTTTATCACAAAGTGTAATGTTTTTACCAACAGACATAGGTAAAAGGCGTACATCTTGAAATACAGGTGCAAACAGATTATAGTAAGTCTGTTTATCATAGGCAGTAGAAGAGCAGTCATTGACTTTTACAGTACCTGTAGTTGGTGTATAGAGTCCGCATACCAGTTTAACAAAGGTTGTTTTTCCAGCTCCATTTGCGCCTACAACGGCTATCTTTTCACCAGGCTTAATCAGGAGATTAATATTTTTAAGTGTTGGAGTGGTCTCACCTTCATAACAGTAAGACACATTTTCAAGTTCTATTTGGCAAGGTATATGATTAGAAGCTACACAAGATGCAGCCATTTCACCCATAGATGATGTGCTCATTTCACTTTCGTATGTAGAAGGTGTATCTTCTTTAAGTTCTAAATAAGAGCGTATATCACAGAGATTAAAGTTAATTTTATTAGCTTTAGAGAAGCTTTTAATAATCTCCATGCACCAGGAAGAAAAGCCTGATATAATACCAAAATAAAGAACAAAGTCAGCTACGGAAATAGTATTTTCCCAAATGAGATAGATAAGGTATCCATAGGCAAAGCCATCACGGAGTAAGACAAAGAGCGCCTCAACACCATTGCCTAAATAGTAGAGGCCTTGCATCGTTACTGTCCATTTAATACGCTTATCCATGAACTTTCTAAAAACATCTCCAAACCATTGTTTCATGTGATAAAGACGAATGTCCTTGGCACAATCAAAGGAACCTGACTTATAAGTTAAATAAGAGAGTTTTACGTCTAATTTAAGCCAGTTATCTCTGTTTTTGAAAACCCATTTATTAATAGCCTTATTGACGAAGAAAGTGATAAAGGTACTTGCCACAATAAGAACTGTAATAAGAGGATTTAAGGTGCTTAGAATACCTGTATAAACAGTAAAACCAAGTATATTCCCCAAAAGTGTTGCAAATAAAATAGGCATAGCCTGGAGACCTTCTTCGGTCCCATTTTGAATCATCTCAAAAACTTTTTTAAACATAACCTGTGTACTTGGTCTATCAATGACCTCATAAGAGACATTCATAGCTTTCTTAGACACGGTTGCCTTCATATAACTCATAACCTTTTGATGATGAAGTTCCATTCTGGCAGAAATGAATTGTTGAAGGACTGAGAGTATAAGCATAGAAAGAGCAATAAATAAGACCCCTGTAATCATATACATAGGTGCCTCGGAGTTTTCTATTGCTGATACAATAACTTTAGGTAGATACACACTACATAAAGGAAGCAGTAAGATAACAGGCACGTTGCCAAAAATATAAAAAAGTATAGAACGGTCACAGTGCCACAATGTGCTTACTGCAAAGAGTGTATTGCTTATAAAGCCATATTTAGGTTTTTCTTTTGTCATTTATTCACCTACCCCCTAGACGTTTTTTAATAAAGACTTGTCTATTTTATCAGAAAATAAAGTTAATGTAAATTTTTGTAGAATAATTTAATAAAGTTGTAAAATAAAAATAATAAACATGTGTAAAGGATAAAAAATATAAAAGAAATACTTACCTAGTTTAACCTTGCTATCAGGTACATAATGAATAAGAGGTACAGCTAAGAGGGCAGGAAGCTGCATTTTAATCATATAGCCTGCAAGTGCTGGATAGCTTAAGGTATAATAGAGGATAGTAAGAACTCCTACACTTAATGTACTTAAGAGCATAGAAGTTTTATAGGTAATGAAATAGTAGAAGAGAATGACCATGGCCAGGCCGTAAATTCCATAATCAGCATGACTTGCTGTTATAAACAGTATAAAAAGCATAATAAACCGTGAAAGTGAATGTCCTTCACTAGGAGACGTTAAAAGATAGAGGACACCTAGAGCTGATAGAAAGGTTAAACCGATATTCCAATGTGTTAGAAGTTCTGTTAAAAAGTCACCACTATTATTTAAAAGCGTAAAAGGAATTTGAGCGGCTAGAGTCATAAGCAAGATTTTATAGGCGTAACGTTTTAGATTACTTGTATGAATAAAGCCACAAGCAATTTTATAAGCAAAGATAGGCATAGCAATTCTACCTATAAGTCTTCCTATTAAGTAAAGTGAAGAGGAGGATGGTAAGAAGGCAAGGGCTAGGTGGTCAATGACCATAGTGATCATGGCTAGAATTTTTAACATACAATACACTCCATTTAAAATAGTTTTTTGATTATAGTATATCAAAGTCATACAGGAGAAATATATCAAATCATGTAGAGGAATAAAATTTATTATCTAGTAAAAAATGATAGTATGCTATAATAAGGAAATGTGTAGTTGATAAGATGACAAAAGATAAACAGGTAAGACAAGGGCGGGATAATGAAAGAATTATAGAATTGTCTTATGGTTACAAGGAGGAATAGGCTATTAAAAGAATGATTGGCGTTAGAACGCTTAAGACAGGATTAGGTGCTACAATTACTTTAATCATTGCTAATAGTATGGGGCTACAATATGCTACAGCAGCAGCGGTCATAACCATATTAAGTATACAAAGCACTAAGAGGCAGTCCATTCAGATGGCAGTTAATAGGCTTATCGCTACGGTCATTGCGCTTGGGCTAGCTTCCTTAATTTTTATGAGTATGGGATTCAATGCTCTTGCATTTGGAGTTTTTCTGGTGATTTTTATACCTATTGCAGCAAGGCTTAATATAGGAGAGGGTATTGTACCAGCATCAGTGCTCGTAACACATCTTTTAACATCAGGAAGTATTACAATTGCTTTGCTTGTAAATGAGATGCTCCTAGTATTAGTAGGTGTTATTATTGCCTTAATCATCAACTTATATATGCCAAGTATTGAAAGTGAATTAAGTAAGTGTAGAAGAGAGATAGAAGAAATGATGCATAAGCTTTTTATAGATATGGCTTATGCTTTAAGAGCACAATGTATTTCTATCGAAGAAGACATACTCTATAAGAAATTAGAAATAAGTATTAAAGAAGGCCAAGAGAAGGCCTACAAATATACAAATAACTATCTTTTTACAAAAGTATCGCCCTTTGCAGAGTACTTTAATATGAGAAGTAGTCAGTATCAAGTTATTACTTATATGAGAGAGCATTTCACAAAGTTCTTTATGCGTTTTGAAGAGACAGAAATTGTAGCAAGCTTTACAGAAAAAGTAGCAGGCTGTATGCGCGGTACGATTACAGCTAAAGCTTTACTTGAGGAACTTGAAGTACTTAGAAATAACTTTAAGGCTTCTAAGCTTCCAGTTACACGTGAAGAGTTTGAGAATCGCGCTATGCTCTACCAATTTTTAAATGATCTTGAGCACTTTTTGGAAATTAAGAGGGACTTTAGAGAGAGTTTAACAGAAGAAGAGTACTTAGAATACAAAAAAGGATATGACCTTTAAAAGTCATATCCTTTTTTAATTTTCTACATAACTACGAAGAAACTTTTCTTTAGACTCTATAAATATATCTTTTAAGTCATCTTCACGGATAACCAAATAATCATCAATATACCCTGTTAAGTAGTGTTCTTTATCCCATCTTGTAAAAACTTTTAAATTTTTAGTAAGTGGTTTAGCATAGACTTTTGAATGGGTTGTAGGAATACAGGTTTGCAGATAATAAGAAATAGAGAGAGAAATACCTGAATCTTTATTTCGTACAATAGGTAAATATTCAGATGCTAAGTTAAAAGGTGCATCGGTCTTTTTATAATTACGATTAAAATTGCTTTCATGAATAGGATGGACCTGGCCATTCTTCTCTACTACAAGGTACAT
>JAHLFD010000015.1:0-18162 GCA_018883975.1 Candidatus Niameybacter stercoravium | reverse complement strand
GAGTAAAGGAATAAGAGATACAATATGAGGGCTTAAAGATTTAGCCCTCATGTTTGGATAAGGGGGGAAATAATGAATAAACTTAATAAGGCTAAAAGACAATTTATTATCTTATCACTTATTGTTCCTGTTATACTGCTCATTGCCTTTGTTGTATTTCCAGGAATTGATTTGTTAAAGATGAGTTTTACTAACTGGGATGGCTACTCTCCAAGTAGTGAATTTATTGGCTTTGATAATTATGTGGCTATGTTTCAGAATAAAGATTTATGGCTATCTTTAAAGAACAATGCTATTTATTTTACAGTGCACTTATTTATGATTGTAATAGAGCTAGGCTTTGCAGTCCTTTTAACAAGCAAGTTACGTGCAGCAAAATTCTATAAAACCATGGTATTTTTACCCTATATTATCAATGGTGTAGCTATAGCCTATGCCTTTTCCTACTTCTTTTCTCCTATCAATGGTGCTTTTGATGCCATTTTAGAGCTATTCAATTTGGAGTCCTTAATTAGAAACTGGTTATCTGATGAAAAAATAGTTAACTATGTCCTTTCTTTTGTATCTGTTTGGAGGTTTAGTGGCTATCATGTCATCTTATTTATGGCAGCCCTGCAGTCTATACCTGAGGATATAGAGCAAGCAGCCAGAGTAGATGGTGCAAATGAATGGCAAATTTTTAGATACATTCAAATTCCATCTATTATGTTAATGGTAGACTTTGTACTCTTTGACAATATTAGAGGCGCATTACAAGTATTTGATATTCCATTCGTTATGACATCAGGTGGGCCAGGTTATGCATCCTCTACCTTTACACTCTATACGATTAAAACAGCCTTCACCTTCTCTAATTTTGGTCTGGCAGCCACGATGGCAGTAGCTATTATGGTTATGATTGTTATTATTTATGTTATACAGAATCTCATTATCCATGGCGTTATTTTAGGGGAGAGGAGGAAGAAAAATGCTTAAGCGTACAGCAACTCAATTTTTAAAGCAAATCATATGTATTGGCATGGTCATTATTGTCATGGCACCTATTTTATTAACCTTATTTGCTGCCCTTAAGACAAAAGCTGATATGGCCACAACATCTCCTCTTTTATTACCTAGTTTAGACCAAATTACCTTTGAGAACTTCCAAAAGGTTCTGTCCGATAAATATCTCCTCATAGGTTTTAAAAATACAGCCATTATTTTAGTTGTGTCTATCTTCTTCAATGTTATATTTGGAACTATTACAGCTTTTGTTATAGAACGTTTTGACTTTAAGTTTAAAAAGTTTATTGTTGCCCTCTTCTTTATGGGTATGCTCATTCCAACTTTTGTAACAGAGATAGCAAGGTTCCAAGTGATTCAAGGGTTACATCTATACAATACATTAGGAGCACCTATTATCATCTATATTGCTTCAGACTTAATGCAGCTTTATATTTATAGGCAGTTTATTTCCACTTTATCTGTCTCCCTAGATGAGGCAGCCTTATTAGATGGATGCTCTTACCTTGGATTGTTTACAAGGATTATCTTTCCTCTACTAAAGCCAGCAACAGCTACTGTATGTATTATTAAAGCTATTAACATCATCAATGATATGTATATCCCATACTTATACATGCCAAAGAATAAATTGCGTACCTTAACAACATTCTTAATGGATTATTCCAATGCACAGCAAGGCTCATGGCAGACTTTAGCTGCTGGTATCATTATCGTTATGATTCCAACTATCCTCATTTATATCTTCTTTCAGAAGTATATTTTAGCAGGAGTAGCAGCAGGTGCTGTAAAAGAATAAAAGTTATTTTAATAAAAAGGTGTCCTATACCAGTGAGCATTTACGCTCATAAGTTATAGGACACCTTTATTTTTATAGGACGCAGCTAAGGTTTAGGGTTAATTAATTACAATAGCACTGGCATCTAATACGTTATCGTAAATCCATTGGGCATTTTCTACAGCTAATCTAATACATCCATGGCTTAAAGCCATACCTAGTCTATCATCTATGATTTCAGTTCCAGCAGCATTAAAGAGAACGGAATGATAATAATAAGCTCCTTTGATTCTCGTTGCATATTTAACTCTATAATTATCAGTACCAAAGTAAGGTTTTCTACCACTTACATAAAAAGTGCCCTTTATAGTAGGTGTACTAGGCTTTCCAACAGTGCAGTCCCATCTATAAAGTAAAACCCATAGACCATTAGCCCCTTTTTCAAAGACATAAGTGAGTTTATTTTCTAAGTCCGTTGTAATTAAGTTTACGGTAGGGCTTGGGATTTGATTATCATTCACAAACCTCGTCATATCGGTATAAAAATATGTGAAATCGTAGTGAGCTGGAGAATTCCCATCATCCGTTAAGAAATAGCTAAAGATGTAGCCTTGTTGATCATTAAAAACAACATGACTCCATTCACCAGTTACTGATAAAACTTGTACTTCAGATTTTTCAGGAACCATGGCAACTGGATTGGATTCAGCGGAAGGAAAAGACCTTAAGAGTAAATCCATCCAAGTGTATTTGGTTGTTGATAAGGAAGAGGCAGGGACATAGCCTCTTAGGCTGTTATACATAACTTCATACCAATCTTCTTCGGCATCAATGACCTGGACTTTTGCACCTGAAGGAATTACAACAAGTACTGTAGATGAAGTAGATTTAGTTTGATAGAGATTGGTATTGGCCAAAGTATATTTATAAGACTCTGATGTTTGTCTGTTATTTCTTCTTAAATTTCTTCTCATATTTCACCTCAAATTTAGTCTTATAATACATTATGATAAACCTACAGAATAAGTGAAATATGGTAATTAATTTTCTGAAAAAATGTATTGACAAATTTATGACTCATAAGTATTATTGTATTAAGTGATTAATACAATAAAGAGGTGATACAATGTCATGGGAATTTGATACAACAAGGCCAATTTATGTACAGCTCGTAGAACGTATCAAACTAATGATTGTAACAGGTGAGCTAGCAAGTGGAAGTAAGTTAAAATCTGTAAGAGATATGGCAGAAGAAGCTGGCGTGAATCCTAATACAATGCAAAGAGCATTAGCAGAGCTAGAACGTGAAGCATTAGTATATAGTCAAAGAACAAGTGGAAGATTTGTAACAGAGGATAAGGAGTTATTAGCCAAAATGAGAGATGAATTTGCAGAGGAAAAGGTAAAGACGTTTATAGAATCATTAATGCAGCTAGGTTATGCGCAAGATGAAGTCATAACACTGATACAACATTATTTAGGGGGAATAAAATAATGGAACCTATATTAGAACTTACTCATGTAAGTAAAACATATGGCAAGAAAGAAGCACTTAAAGGTGTAAGTTTAAAGATAGAATCAGGTAAAGTAGTTGGCTTATTAGGACCTAATGGCAGTGGAAAAAGTACACTGATTAAACTTATTAATGGACTGCTTCAGCCAACAGATGGACAGATATTAGTAGCTGGTCAAGCATTAGGCATAGAAACTAAAAAGATGATTTCCTACTTACCAGAAAGAACTTATCTCAATGAGTGGATGAAGGTAAAAGACCTACTAGGATTCTTTAGTGACTTCTATGGAGACTTTGATATAGAGAAAGCACGTGAGATGCTTACTACACTTAAAATAGATGAAGACAGCAAACTTAAAACCCTCTCTAAAGGAACAAAAGAAAAGGTTCAGCTCATCTTAGTTATGTCTAGAAAAGCTAAGCTCTATATTCTAGATGAGCCAATAGGCGGGGTAGACCCAGCAGCTAGAGATTATATTTTAAATACGATTATTAAAAATTATTCTGAAGAGAGCACTGTCATTATAGCAACTCACCTCATTCAAGAAGTAGAAAATATTTGTGATGATATTATTTTCTTAGGCTATGGAGAAGTCATGTTACAAGGTAACGTAGATGATATTAGACAGGAAAAAGGTCAATCTATAGATGCATTATTTAGGGAGGTATTTAGATGTTAGGAAAATTGATTAAATATGAATTTAAAGCGACAGGAAGAACTTTCTTACCTCTATATGGCGTTATTTTACTCGTCGCACTCATTCAAAGATTTTTAGGAAGAAGCAGTCAGGGTGTATTTGAAGAGCTTAATACACTAGGTAACTTTACAACCGTTGCATTAGTTGGATTATTTATAGCATTAGTTGTCATCACTTTAATTGTAACGATTCAACGCTTCCAAAAAAATCTTCTATCAGATGAAGGGTATTTAATGTTTACCTTACCTGTTAAAATAAGAAGTTTAATTATTGCTAAAATGCTTGTAGCAGTAACATGGGTTATTTTAAGTGGGATAGTTGGGATCATAACATTTATAATTTTATTTGCTACCGGAGAATTCTTTGCAGAAGTGGGACAGATGTTCTCCATACTCATACCACGAATGATGATTATGCTACAAGATGAAACAGGTCGAACGGGCGCATTTGTCATTACCCAGTTTGCACTTGCAACATTCTTGATATATATACAATTTGTAGTCTTAATCTACTTATCTTTAGCAATAGGACAGTTTCCAAGTTTCCAAAAACATCGTACGGCGGCATCATTTATAGCTTTCTTCGTTATCAATACGGTAATTAATTGGATAACAGGAATGGCAATGGTAGAAAGTCTATATACAGCAACGCATATTGATCCTATTAGGAGTTTATTTATAGCAAATATAATGGCAGTGGTTCTTATAGTAGTTATGTTTGAAGGTACAAATTATATTCTAAAGAAACACTTAAATTTAGAGTAAGGATACGGTGAAAATAAAAGGTTCCAGTGAGAGTAAGCTCTTTACTGGGACCTTTTATATTTCAAAATAGTTTTTAAAGTTCTTATAAAAAGGATAGGCAGAGCATTATACAATAGAGAGATACAGTAAATTTTTGGAGATTAAATCATATATTGGGAATATAGTGCTTAAAACCTTGTAGCATAGATAAATAGTATTATAGAGTCTTTAAAAAAGATATAAAGGAGAATAGATATATGAGAAGATCAGTACCTTTGGAGTGGCAAGCAGAGCAGGTTTGTGATAATGCCTCTAAGCCACCTTTAATTTTTCAGCTTCCTCCAGAAGAGGGGCGTGAAGTTTTGGAAAAGGCACAAGATGCCCCTGTTTATAAATATCCAGCCGAAATTAAGACCATACCATTTCCCACAAGCAACTGGGGAACAATTAATGTGTATGCAATCATACCTACTAATATAGTAGATATACCTAATGTAATTTATTACATTCATGGAGCAGGGTGGGTCTTTGGAAGTTTGCATACGCATGATAAACTAGTACGTGAACTAGCAGCTCGTACGAATTCCATAGTAGTCTTTCCTGAATACACCCGTTCACCAGAAGCAAAATACCCTACAGCTATTGAGCAGTGTTATGAAGTTATGTGTATGCTTCCTAGTTTATTATTACGAATAGGTTGCAGTGCTAATTTAAATACCTTAACAGTTGCAGGAGATAGTGTAGGCGGGAATATGGCCACTATAATGACTATTATGACTAAGAATAGAAAAGGACCTAAAATTCATAAGCAGCTTTTATATTATCCAGTAACCAATGCTTGTTTTTCTACTGAATCCTACCATAAGTTTGCAGTAGATTACTATCTATATAGAGCTGGTATGATGTGGTTCTGGAACCAGTATACCATGAGCAATAAAGAACGCAATGAGATAACAGCTTCTCCTTTAAGAGCCACACTAGAAGAGTTAGAAGGCCTTCCAGATGCTATGATTTTAAATGGAGAAGCAGATGTCCTAAGGGATGAAGGAGAAGAGTATGCTAGAAAGTTACGAAAAGCTGGAGTAGATGTAACAGCTATGCGTTTCCAGGCTATCATTCATGACTTTGTTATGCTTAATACTTTAGACCAGACTAAAGCTTGCCGTGCTGCAATGGATGCTTCTACAGAGTGGATCAACCGAAAGAATAAAGAGATGAATAGAGGGCAGGCTCCAAAATGGAGAGGTAAGCCTACTAGAAGGTAAAAGCAAAAATAAATAGATTAATTTATCTAACCAAACTATTTTTCTACCGACTATATAGGTGTAAGAAACAAATTTTAATGTTGAGGGGAACTATGAGAACAGAACTTACAATAGAACAAATGATAGATAAAAATTTTTTAGATAAGCTCTATGGATTTGCCTATAAACGCTGTAATAATTCACATGAGGCTCAGGACTTATGCTCAGAGATGATTTTAAACATTCTTAAAGGTGCACGTAAAAATCCTGCTATTGAAAATTTCTATAGTTTTGCATGGACCATTGCACATCGTACGTATGCAGATTACTGTGAGAAGCGCACCAAGCAAAAAGAAAGATTTATTATGGAAGCCTATAATGAGGAAGTCCGAAATCTAGAGACCCATTCTATTGAAGAGTATATGGAAGAAGCCGGTGATGCCTTGCAAATTAAAAGGATTAAGAAGGAAATTGTTTTTCTTTCAAAGATATACCGAGATGTGATGATTATGTATTATCTAGATGAGATGAAGATTTCTGAAATTGCAAGCAAGCTTGGCCTTACTGAAACAACTATCAAACAACGCCTGTTCTCAGCCCGTAATACGATTAAGAAAGAGGTAGAAAAAGTGGAAAGTAGAGATTTAAGTTTAAAGCCTATACGTATTGAATTTGTTGGGATGGGAGATCCAGTAGGTAATAATCCAGCAGAGAAGGCAGAGCGTATGCTATCCCAAAATCTTGTTTATCTATGTAAGGACACGGCTAGAAGTGTAAAAGAACTTTCAGACTTACTTAATGTACCTATGCCTTTTATAGAAGAAGAACTTGAGATTCAGTGCGAGGGAGTAAATGGGGAATATGGCTTATTAAAGAAATTAGAAAATGGTAAGTATATCTCTAACTTTATTATGTTAGAATTAGAGCATTTTAGAGAAGTAGATAAAATGTATGAGCAAAAGATAGAAACCATTGTGGAAAGAATGGGAGCTTATTTACAAAGACGTGAAAAAGATATTTTAGACTTTCCTTTTTTTAATAAGCAAATAGATAGAAGGTTTATTACTTGGTCACTCATGAACCTATTAGGATGGTCTTATATAAAAGGCGTTTCTGAGTGTTTAGACAATAAATATTTTAAACATATTCAAAAACGAGAAGAAAAGTATTTGGTTATTGGAACAGTTATGAATCAAAATGATGGATTAGAGACTAAATGGTATGGGTGCGATGGCATAAGTGCTTATAATATTTGTGGATATAAAGCTGTATCTATGTTTAACCTTTATGGTGAACGTATTCAGCAGCATTTTGCCTGTGGGCATGATATCTCTAATGACTCGCTATTACGTTTAACCCTCCAAGCTATTAAGGGAATCAAACGTAGTGACTTAACAGAAGATGAGAGGGAAGTTGCCGCAAAGGCTATTGAAGCAGGCTATTTGAAAATTGAAGCAGGTTATTTATATCCTAAAATTTTAGTGATGGATATGAAAGATGCCAATGCTTTCCAAAGCTTAGCACTAGACATTGAAATGGATTTTAAAGACTTAGTAGAAGAAACAGCAGATGAACTCTATAGATTTATTAAGAAGTTTGTACCTAAACATCTGATGAATGAATATCATATGTTTACAATGCTTACAAGCTGTGGACTTATAAGCGGAGTGGTTGAAGAATGTATTAAAAAGAATCTTTTAACTTTACCAGACCATACGCCTTGTGCAGAAGGTACATGGATTATGGTAAGTGAATAGTTTATAAATAGAAGCCCTATACTGTGAGCTACTTAGTTCATAGTATAGGGCTTTATTAAGTAAGATACTAATTTTGCTGTTTAAGTGTTTTTAGAATTTAAATCCGCCGTTTATAGTTGAATATTGGAAGTGGCGTTTTTACTTATTTTTATATTATAATAGCAAAAGATAAATGAAAGAAGCTAGAACTTACTTGTGGAGGAACTATGAGCGATAACATTAAAGTTAATTATTATGATACATTCAAATGCATTGCTGGGGATTGTCCCCTAACTTGCTGCCAGGAGTGGCGAATAGGGGTAGATGATCACACGCTTCAAAAATGGCAAGGCGTAAATCTAAAAGCTAATAATCAAGATGGTGAAAATAAATTAGGGGTACACTTATGTAGCCATGTTAAATCAGACGAATCAGGACATGTGATTACTTTAAATAAAGAGAAGAAATGTCCATTTCTTAATCAAGATAAATTATGTAGGTTAGTAACAGAATTAGGTGAAGATTACTTATCAGAAACGTGTACAACCTTCCCACGTCAAATCAATACTTTTGAGAATCGAACAGAATATTCACTGGATACAGGTTGCCCTGCAGTAGTGGATTTGCTTAATCAAAATCTTAATACAATCCATTTTCATAGAGAGGGCGCTGAAAATCCAGACCTTGTATATACAGTTCGTGAGATGATTCTCACGCTTATCCAAGATGAGAATTATACACTAACAGAGCGTATGATGATTATTTTCTATGCTCTTTTAGAACTCTTTGAACAAGATGAAATTACAGCTAAGAGGGTTAATCAATATACAGATGGTGGACACATTCAGCCACTCGTACAAGCTATTAGAAAAATGAGATTTAACTCTTTAGATTCTTTTTGGGAAGGCAATGAACTTTTCCTAGATGTAGTGCATAACTACCGCAAACAAAAGCTCTATGTAGATTATCTAGAACCTATTTCAGTTAGAGCTGAAGGATTAGAGAAAGCTTATACAGATAAAGTCATCCTAGAAAAGGCTAAAAACTTTGAAAAAGTATTACTGCCTTATGAAGGTCTCTTAAAAAATTATTTAATCAGTGAAATCTTTGGGAACTGTCTTATGCCTGAAATGGAGTTAGAAGATGTAGTGGTAGGATTCCAGTGGATTACCTTAGAGTATGCTGTACTTAAACAGGCTATTTTCCTAAAATGGCTTATGAATGGTGAAGGCGAGATAGACTATACAATGGTGAGAGATTATATATCTGTTATTTCAAGAGTCACAGGCTATGAACAAAGTGATATTAGAGAGTACCTAGAAAATAGTTTTGAAGAAGTGATATGGGAATGGGGCTACCTTGCACTTGTCCTGGGAAATGGAAAGTTATAATATAGATTTATAACGCGGTGAATAGAGTAATGACGTTAGGCTATTAAAAAAAGAGGAGAATGAATAATGAATAAGTTACCGACTATTTCAGAAGCAGAGTATGAGGTTATGAAAATAATATGGGCACATGCTCCTATTAGTACAACTGAAGTTGTTGAAAGGCTTTTAGAAACAAGTACATGGACACCTAAAACAATACAGTCTCTTCTAGCACGTTTAGTAAAAAAGGGCGCCTTAGAGTATGAGAAGAATAGTAGAGTATTTGTATATACACCTTTAGTAAAGGAAGAGGAGTATCTAGAAAAAGAAAGTGTTACTTTTTTAAATAGATTTTATAATGGTGCCTTAAATTCTATGGTAGTTAACTTCCTAAAACATGATAAATTAACAAAAGATGATATTGAGGAGTTAAAAAAAATACTGGATGAAAGGCTTATAGAAGGAGAATAAGAGATATGGAAAACTTATTTTTTATTCAGTTTCTAGAAAGTTCAATTCTTATATCAGTTTTTACAGTCTTGATTATTGGAATAAAGACAGTCTTACGAAAACATATTTCAATAAAATGGCAGTACTATATATGGATTATTTTTCTTATTATGCTCATTATACCTTTTGTGCCTAGACAGTTTTTAGGAAGTAAAGAAGGGGATAGGTGGAGTCTTTATAGTATAGAAAGAAGCCAAGACCAAAATTCTATTAAGGAACTCATGGAAAGTGGCACCCAAAAAGGCATGTCTAAGGAAAATCATCTAAGTGACTTTGCAGTATCTATGGATTATTCTCAAATAAGATATTTAAATGGTATATGTATTGGAGTATGGTTTATAGGGACGTTAGCATATATGGTCATAATACTTAGAGGATATAGACAGATTAGAGTGATTAAACGTTCTATAAGACCTATAAAGAGGCCAGAGATTGAACAGCTATTTAAACAGTGTAAGAGCCAATTAAAGGTGAGTAAAAACATTATCTTAGGGGAGTCATCGTGGGTTCAGAGTCCTATGGCATTTGGACTACATCAAACTTATATTATACTACCTAAAAAAGCAATAGAACAATTAACGGTAGAAGACATCAGGTATATTCTCTTACATGAACTCCATCATTATAAGCATAAAGATATTTTAATGAATTATATGATGTGTATTTTGCAAGGTATATATTGGTTTAACCCTTTTGTACACCTAGCATTTAAAATAATGCAAACAGATAGAGAAATTATTTGTGATAGAGCTGTTCTAGATGGACTAGATGAAAGCCAATATATTCAGTACGGCAAAACGATTATTAATTTTGCTCAGATTGTATCTCAGAAAGCACCTATACCTATTGCAACAAGTATAGGAGGAGCAAAAAAACAAATCAAAAAACGTATTGAAAAGATTGCATCTTGTAAAAAAGAGACAACCTCAATGAAGTTTAAGAGCATCCTGGTTTTTATAGTTATAGGGATATTTATTTTAAGTCAGGCGCCTGCTATTTCTATCTTAGCAGATGATTATAATCAATATGATTTTGAGGGGGAACAAGTTGTTTATGAAGATTTATCCTCTTATTTTAATGGTGTAGAGGGAAGTTTTGTCTTATATGATTTACAAGATGAAATGTATCATATTTATAATCAAGAAAAAAGTGTTACACGAGTAGCTCCCAATTCAACGTATAAAATATATAGTGCACTGATAGGGTTAGAGGAAAATAAAATACAGGCGAATCATTCAAGCATGCACTGGGATGGACAAATACATCCTTTCGAAGCGTGGAATCAGGATCAAGATTTATACTCTGCCATGAAAAACTCTGTCAATTGGTACTTCCAAAACTTAGATAAAAGCGTAGGAAAAAAACAATTACAATTTTATTTTGATCAAATAGGATATGGAAATCGTAATCTAAGTAGTAGACTTTCTAATTATTGGATGGGATCATCTTTACGCATTTCACCTGTTGAACAAGTAGAACTACTTAGAGACCTTTATACGAATGACATGTTATTTAAAAAGGAACACATGGAATTGGTAAAAGAAACACTGAAAATTTCTGAAAAAGATGGAGTAGTTTTATCAGGAAAGACCGGGACAGGAATGATTGAAGGTAAGAGCATCAATGGCTGGTTTATTGGATTTGTAGAAAATGGTGAAGAAACATTTATTTTTGCAACCTATATTGAAGGAGAAGATAATATAAGTGGAAGTTTAGCTGCTGATATTACACGTTCAATTTTAGGAGATAAAAATATTTATTAAAAATTATACAATTATAGAAAAATAAAAGAGCAATTACTTACCAGTAATTGCTCTTTTATTTTTCTATAAAGTTACTTGACTTTTAAATCTTGCAGATGTAGGATAAAAAATATTACAAGTGTAAGACTTAATAAGATAGCAAGATTGATGGCTAAAATACCATTGATAGATAAGGAGAAGTAACGTATAAGGTTGCAAAGGTAAAAGATGAGATTAAATAAAAATAGTTTTTTTAAAAGTAGATTTTTTTTCATGTTGTTAGGTATATCAGGGATGTTTGGTGTACTGATTATACAGTTTTTTAAATTACAAGTTATAGAATATGATATGCATACTGAAGAGGTAATACTAGGGACTCAAAGGAGAGTAGAAAATAATAGTGTTAGAGGATTGATTTTTGATCGATATGGTAGGCCTCTAGCTACTAATAAACCTATTTATACATTAAAGATAAACCAGCAAGTCAAGATGTCAAAGGAGGAATTAAATAGTGTTATTTTAAAAGTAGTCAATTTATTAGAGGAAAATGGAGATCAATATATAGATGAAATCCCTCTTTCGAAAACAGCCCCTTTTATTTTTACTGAAAGTGAAAGTAAAAGAAAGTTATTTATTAACTCTATTCCTTACAATGGAAAGGAACATAGGGAAGAGATTTTACAATATAACGAACAAGAGCTATTTGAGTATTTAAGAAGTGACAAGGTATTTCAAATTGATGAGCGTTATACAGAAGAAGAGGCTAGAAAGATTATGGCTATTAGACACCAAATGTATCAAGTGGCTTATCAAAAATATAAGCCTATTACAATAGCCCATCATATTTCACAAGAAACATTAGCAGTTATTTCAGAACAACATGAAGATTATCCTAATGTGTACGCAGAGGTAGAGTCATATAGGCACTATACATATGGTAAGGAATTTGGAAATGTACTAGGCTACACAAGAGCCATCACAAGTAAGCAGTTTGAAGAAATGCAGCACTTAGGTTATGACAAAGATGATGTCATTGGGCAAATGGGAATTGAATATACCATGGAAGAAACGTTAAAGGGTGAAAAAGGTATAGAAGTCATTGCTGTCGATAATATGGGAAGAAAAGTACACACTATTCAAAGGGATGAGGCAATTCAGGGAAATGATGTCTTTTTAACGATTGATGCAGATATTCAATTAAAAGTATATGAAGCTATTGAAAAGCAATTGTCAAATGCACTCGTGCAGAGGTTAAAAGGAGGCTTAAGGGGTGTCAAACCATTAGAACCTAGAGAGATATTAATTTCTATAGTAGAAAGTAATCAATTGTCTATAGAGTTAATGAAAGAGGCAGAAGAAGGTACTATGCAGCACCAACTTTATAATAAGCTTTCTAAGTGGCTTGATGAAGGGAAATTAAATAAGCAGTATGCTAAAGAGATAGAGCATTTAACTCTAAAGGAATTTCTCGTTTTAATATTACAACAAGAGCAGGTTTATATAACAGATAGAGAGCTTCTGTTGGTACTGGCTGAACAAGGCATCTTAAAATTAGATGACAAACTGCTAGAGCGAATTTGGAAGGGGCAGTATCCACCATTACGAGATATATTAATCCAGGAGTTGGAGTCGGGGGATTTGAAGCCTGATCAGATGGCAATTGATCCTTTTAGTGCTTCAGCCGTAGTTATTGAAGTTAATACGGGCAATGTGTTATCGGTGGTGGGATATCCATCCTACGATAGTAACGCTATGACAACAGAATTTAATACTTATTATTCTATGTTACAAGATGGCATAGATAAAAGAAATTTACTATGGAATAGAGCATTGATGACAGCTAAAGCACCAGGGTCTACTTTTAAGATGATTAGTGCCATAGCTGGACTTGAAGAAGGCGTAGTGACTACGTCCACGGTGATTAGTGATATAGGTCCTTATACAAAAGCTGGTACACCTCACCCAAGATGTTGGTTTTTTACTAATAATGGTTATGGGCATGGGCCAACAGATATTCATAGAGCTTTAGAAGTATCTTGTAATTATTACTTTTATGAACTGGCTTATCGATTAGGTATCAAGCATGGTGTACCTTATGGCGCTATAGATATTTTTTCTAAGTATGCGACTATGTTTGGATTAGATGAAAAAACGGGTATTGAATTAGATGAAATTGCACCTAATATTTCAAACCCATTTAATATGCTTCAGAGTAATATTTCAAAGGCGCTTAATGTAATAAGAAACGTAAGTGAAGAGGGGCAAAAGGTCTTAAATCAGTTAGCGCTGGATTTAGTAAAGGAGGGGATTTATCCAAATGTATCTTCAAAAGCACAAGATTTTAATGAGAAATTAGCATATGTGGTACAAAGACATATTAAGGGGAGTATTGATGACTTACTACAAGAATCCTCAGAGGCTTTTATAGCTATCAATGAAAGTCTAATAAATGATTTAAAAAAAGGGCTTGAAAAGGGAGTAACAGGTGTTGCTAAGGAGCTTAGTCATGATATTTTACTTCATGATAGGAATAGGTCACTGACAGCTAAGACAAAAGAGGCAGTAGAAGTGTTTTTGGATTCACTAGTTTCAGTGGATACCTATCATTTAATTTTACAAGAGATTACTCAAATAGGTAAGGAAGAAATTAAGGATTTATACATAGAAGCATTAGAACGAAGTTTAAAAGGGTATGAAGGAAATAAATTTAGTAGCCAAGAACAAGAAAGTATTCAAGATATTATACAAGATATAGAGAATGAAGAAATTAATCCTACGCTATTATTAGCAGATGTTATACAAATGCATTTGATTGAAAATCTCGTACAATATTTATTTGAAGGTGTAGATTTAGAATGGAGTAATGCCATTAATGTAAGAACAGCTATTGGACAAGGGAATAATGCCTTCTCTCCAGTACAAATAGGACGTTATATAGCAGCTTTAGCAAATGGGGAGAAAGTATTTGACTTGAAACTTGTAAACGGTGTTATGAATAATAAAGGTGACCAAGAGTATATGAAATATCCAGATAAAGTATTAAAAGAAATAGAAGTTAGTGAGACCACACTTAAAGCAGTGCATGAAGGTATGTATAGAGTAGTAAATGGTAAAGAAGGTAGTGCAAGAGGGGCCTTTGTAGAGTCTAATACAGTAGTAGCTGGTAAAACAGGAACAGCACAAGAGGCACAAACAGAACATAGCTGGTTTGCAGGCTTTGCGCCTTATGATAATCCTGAGATAGTTGTGGTAACAACTATGTATGGGGCAGATGGACTCGGAAAATATAACTATCTGCTAGCAAATGATATCTTTAATGCTGTATTTGAAGTAGAGAGTAATGAAGAACAAGCTACTATGGAGAGTACTTTCTCTTATTAAAAATTTAATAAAGGGTTAAAGGAGTAGAAGTATGTTTGAGAAGAAGAAAAATAAAAAAGGAATAAAGTATTTTGGAATATTAATAGGGCTTATAGTGTGTATTTTAGGACTTTATAAGTTGATCATATTTTTAAACCAAGATATTATGCAGCCTGATGAAGTACTTCAGCTTTATACAACTTATATCAATGAACAGAAATATGAAGAAATGTATGCTTTATTAGATGATTCAAGTCAGGAAATTACTTCACAAGAAGATTTTATCTCAAAAAATAAGAATATTTATGAGGGGATTGAAGCAAGAGATATAACCGTTCATATTACAGAGGTCATTAAACAAAGTAATAAACAGACTTTAGTTAAATATGATACGGATATGGATACTCTAGCAGGAGAAATTTCTTTTTCTAACCAAGCTATTTTTACTAAAAATAAGGATAGAGAATATAAGTTGAAATGGTATTCTCAATTAATTTTTCCACAGCTTAACCCAAAAGACAAAGTGCGTGTGAATACATTAAAGGCGGATAGAGGAACAATTTATGATAGAAATCGTGAAATGTTAGCAGGAAAAGGGATAGCTTCTTCTATAGGGATTGTACCTGGAAAAATGAGTGAAAACAGAGAGGAAGATATTGAGAAGATTGCTGAGTTGTTAGAAGTATCTACCCAAAGTATTTATAAAAAATTAGAAGCTTCTTATGTTAAAGACGATACATTTGTGCCTATTAAAACCATTAAAGCAGGGCAAGAGGAGTTAGAAGAAGCTCTTCTTAAGGTAAAAGGCATAAAAATTACGAATACACCTGTCAGAGTGTACCCACTTGAAGAAAAGATAGCCCATTTAGTTGGATATATTCAGAAGGTGAATGCAGAAGATTTAGAGAGGCTAGAGGGAGAAGGGTATAATGCAAACAGTGTCATTGGAAGAGCGGGTTTAGAGAAAATATATGAGGAAGAGTTAAGGGGAATTGATGGGTATGAAATCATTATTGTAGATAGTGAAAATAATAAAAAACAGACATTAGCAGAAAAGAGAGAACGAGATGGGAGAGATATTGTACTGACCATCGATTCAAGAATGCAAAGTCATTTATATGATCAGTTTGCGGACGATAAAAGCTGCTCTGTCGTGATGAATCCAAAGACAGGGGAGATTTTAGCACTAGTAAGTACACCGTCATTTGATTCTAATGATTTTGTGCTAGGTATGCCAACAGTAAAGTGGGAAATGCTGAATAATGATGTGAATCTTCCTTTATATAATAGATTTAAAGCCATCTTAGCACCAGGTTCGGGTTTTAAATCTGTTATTGCAGCTATAGGATTAACAACAGGTAAACTTGATCCAAATGATAACTATGGAAATAGTGGTCGAAGTTGGCAGAAGGACTCAAGTTGGGGAGGATATAAGGTTACAACGTTAAAAGATTATGGGGATGAAGTTGTACTGAGAAATGCACTCATATACTCAGATAATATTTATTTTGCAAAAGTGGCCCTTAATATAGGTGCTGAGACATTAAAAGAGCAGCTCATTAAGATAGGGTTTGGAGAAACAATACCATTTGAAGTAGGTGTATATGCATCAAGTTTTTCAAATACAGAGACATTTAATAGTGAAATACAATTAGCAGATAGTGGATATGGACAAGGTCAAATACTTGTTAACCCTATTCATATGGCTTCTATTTATTCTGCCTTTGTCAATGAGGGAAGTATGATTAAACCCTATTTGATTTATGGCATGACACCAGAATATTGGAAAGAACAAGTATTTACTAAAGAGGCAGCAGAAATTGTACGTAATGACTTAATACAGGTAGTAGAAAAGGCTGGAGGAGGAATAGCTAAAGTTGAAGGTATAACTTTAGCAGGGAAAACAGGTACAGCAGAAATAAAACAGTCTAAAGATGATCAGGAAGGAACAGAGTTAGGGTGGTTTAATGTATTCACAGCAGACCCTAATAGTGAGAATCCTCTTTTAGTCATTAGTATGGTAGAGGATGTAAAGCATAGAGGAGGAGCGGGATATGTTATCCCTAAAGTGAAATCAGTATTTAAAGATACAATATACAGCTATTAAGCAGACACATTTAGCTACCGTGCACGCGTTATTGGAAATGGAAAACTATAAGTATAAAATAAATTATAGTATAATAGAAATAATAAGAATTCTATTGATTCCATAAAAGGGGGAGAGGGTAAGCGGTGGCACTTATTATTTCCGATGTAGAAAGTAAGTTGTTAAGCCTAAAGGATGAGGATATTGTCATTGAAAATAATGGCCATATCCATCCTTGTATAGGATGTTTTAGATGTTGGGTGAAGACACCAGGAAGATGTATCATTAAGGATGATTACAGTGATACAGGAGAGAAACTTGGAAAATGTAATGAACTCATTATAGTAAGCAAATGTACCTATGGGGAGCTATAGCCCATTTGTAAAAAATGTTTTAGATAGGGCAATTTCCTACATCCATCCTGATTTTGTAATACGTAAAGGTGAAATGCATCATAAGAGACGCTATGATAATAGCATTATAATGAAGGTTTACTTTTATGGGGAGGCTATGAGTGAGCAGGAAAAAGAGACAGCTAGAAATCTTACGCAGGCCAATGCAGTGAATTATGATGGGCTAGTTCAAAGAGTTGTGTTTCTAAAGAGTAGGGATGAACTGAGAGGGATGAGTCTATGAAAATTGCAGTAATTAATGGAAGTCCTAAGAAGTCTGATAGCGCCAGTGCTACACTGCTGAAGGACTTAAAAACATGTTTTCCAAAAGAAATAAGCTTTATAGACTATGATTTAAGAGTGAGTACTATATCTCCAGAAATAATAGAGGAATTCAATCAGTTTGATGCCCTGGTTTTTGCATTTCCCTTATATGTAGATGGCATACCTTCACATTTATTATCTTGCCTATGTGAAATAGAGACTTATGGTATAGAAAACAAAGCGATACACGTCTATGCTATAGCGAACTGTGGTTTCTATGAAGGAAAGCAAAATAGAAATGCTTTACATATTATGCAAAACTGGTGTGAGAAAGTAGGACTTATATGGGGACAAGGGATAGGTGTAGGTGGTGGTGGTGCACTTTCAAGTTTAGGGAAGGTGCCACTAGGCAGAGGACCTAAGAAAAATTTAGGCACTGCATTCAATCAATTAGCGGCTCACATACTAGCTGGTACATCAGCTGACAATATCTATCTATCCATAAACTTTCCAAGGTTTTTATACAAATGGGCAGGGCAGCTGGGTTGGCGTCAGTCAATCAAGGCAAACAAGTTAAAGGTTAAAGATTTGGGGCGTAGGTTATAAAGGAAAAATAGAGTAAAAAGGAGAAAATACATATGATAAACTATACAAAAGAAGAATCTATTGCTTTAATTGAAGAATTATCTAATGCAAAGGGTGCACCTGGTTTTGAAGATGAAGT
>JAHLFD010000014.1:0-18869 GCA_018883975.1 Candidatus Niameybacter stercoravium | reverse complement strand
ACATATATCCCTAAAGGGACTTGCAAAGCTAAAGTTTCAATACTTGAAAATAAGATTTGCTGTCGTGGGTCACTAGCTCAGTTGGTAGGGCACTTGACTTTTAATCAAGTGGTCCGGAGTTCGAGCCTCCGGTGGCTCATATTTAAAGCTTGCATTTAATGCAAGCTTTTTTTGTTTTATCTATAACTTATTACGTACGGTGGATTCTTTAATTGGTATTATAATAGAGATAGGGCTTCTTGTTATTTGCTTGGTAACAGCAATTAAGGTTACAAAGAGAGAAGATACTACAATTCCACTTATAGATGAACTAGCAGATAAAACACTAGGGATTATACCTATGCAATCAAATCATGAATAAAGAGTAAGGCTTACTTTAAAAGTAGGCCTTTTTTATTTGCAAAAATATGATTAAAGAAACTTTGAATTGGTAATAATAAAGTTAAAGAAGGAGGAGAGATTCATGTCTACTGAAGAAACGGCTTTTGAATACATATATCCACGTCGGGGCGAAATTTATGAAGCAGACCTTGGGGTGGGTGATGGAAGTGAACAAGCAGGTATTAGACCTGTTCTTATTATACAGAACAATGTAGGAAATCATTATTCACCTACTATTATATGCGTACCCTTAACTTCAAAAATTAAAAAGGATATACCAACTCATTATACTGTGACTAAAGATAAGTATCATTTCTTAACACATGATTCAACTATATTATGTGAGCAGATTAAAACCATATCCAAAAGACGTCTTTCACATAAGATAGGCATGCTCTCTAAACAAGATATGCAAAATGTGGATCAAAGGTTAAGTATAAGCATTGCATTATAGGAATAATGTAGACGGTATACATAGAGACAAAAAAGACGTAGATTTTTCTACGTCTTATTTTATTGCTTTAAATTGTTAAGTAGATTTATAAATAATGCCTCTCTATATGACAGAAAATAAGAATGATGAAAGAGGGATGTTTATGAGTTCATGTAAAGTGAGAGTTGGGTATGCATGTATTAATTTAGCATTAGGTAAAAAGTATCGTACTTTTAGATGGAAGTCTGTAGAGGATCAAGATATTCAAAAAATAAAAGAAGTTATTCAACATAACATTATTTTGCTAGGCGACATTATTTATGACAATATCAAAAAAAATATTTTTGTTTATAGGGTTACGGCAGAGATTATCCCTTTTATAGATAAACCTGAAATTAAGGAGCTAATAGAGAAACATAAAATACTAAGTGAGCCAAAGATTCAAAATGAGTTTGAAAGAATTAGAAAGTGGCAAAATCAATATAACTTGAGAATTTCTATGCATTCTAGCCATTTTACGATGCTAGCAAGCCCTAAAGAGGATGTTGTGCAGCGTTCTATAGGAGAGCTTAGAGCACAAAGTGAATTTTTAAAGATAATAGGAGGCCGAAACTTAGTTATTCATATAGGAGGCGCCTATGGCAATAAGGAAGAGACTTTAGAAAGATTTAAAGAGAATTTAAAAACATATAAGAGTGAGATAGATGTAGAACGGCTAACTATAGAAAATGATGATAAGACTTATACTTCAGAAGAAGTTGTATCTTTATGTAAAGAACTAGGACTTAAATGGGTATATGATTATCATCATGAAAGGTGTAATCCAAGTAAGTATGTAAATATTATTGAACTACTAAGAGATTATCCTCCAGATAAATATCATCTTTCATCAGGAATAGATGGTATTATCAAACCACCCCATGCGGATTATATTTTGAAAGAGGATATGGAAGGTCTTATTAATCAATTAGATTTAGCAGGCATTAAACAAGCAGATATTATTTTTGAAGCTAAGAAAAAAGATTTATCTATTTTTGAGGTTATGGAGCCAACGGAGAATGGTTATTGGAAAATAAAAACTACAAAATTATAAACAAATGTAGTAAGATAGAGTTATAGAATTTAATTTAGATTAAAAGGAGGATAAGTAAATGAATATTACAATTCAAAATAAAGAATTAAAAGATTTACAAGGAATGATTATTCCTGTTTATGAAGGTAAAACACATACTTGTGAAAAAGTTGAAGCGATTAAAGCTGGAGAGCTTTTTAAAGGTAAAGCAGGTGAATGCTTCTACTTTACAACAGAAGAGATGAAATACATGATTTTAGTTGGTTTAGGTAAATATGAAGACCTTAAATCAGAAGGTTTTAAAACAGCTATTGCTAAAGGTGCTAAAAAAGCAAAAGAACTTAAATTAAATGAATATGGTATTAAATTTGTGGATGCAGCTCATATGTGCCCAGGCGGTAGAGTAAGAGCTATTGTACAAGCGGCTAGACTTGCACTTTATAATTTCGATAAGTACAAAACTGGTGAAGATAAAAAAGCTTATACACCAAACGTTTATGTATTAGACGCACCAGCTGAAAAAGTAGAAAAAATGAATGGCAAACTTAGTGAAATGAATAATATTGTAGATGGCATCATTGAAGCAAGAGATTTAGTAAATGAGCCAGCTAATGTTATCTATCCTGAAACACTTGCTAATAGAGTTGTAGAACTTGGTCAAAGAGATGGATTTGAAGTTGAGATCTTTGATGAAAATCAAATTCAAGAAATGGGTATGAAAGCATTCTATGAAGTAGCAAAAGGCTCAGCGAGAGCTCCAAGATTTATTGTAATGCGTCATATGAATAATCCAGAAACAGAAGAAATCTTCGGTCTTGTAGGTAAAGGCTTAACATTTGATACAGGTGGTTACTCACTTAAACCATCAGGGTCTATGGATACAATGAAAAGTGATATGGCAGGTGCAGCAGCTGTTATTGGTACAATGAGTGCTCTTGCTAAAAATAACGTAAAAGCTAATGTAATTGCAGTTGTTGCAGCTTGTGAAAATGCTATTTCAGGTATCAGTTATAAGCCAGGTGATATTATTGGTTCTATGGCAGGTAAAACAATTGAAGTACTTAATACAGATGCAGAAGGTCGTTTAACTTTAGTTGATGCGGTAACTTATATTATTGAAAAAGAAAAAGTATCAAAAGTAGTAGATGTAGCAACACTTACAGGTGCAGCACTTGTAGCATTAGGAACAACAACAACAGCTGTTGTGTCTAACAATGATGAATTCTACAATGATCTTATTGCTAAAGCAGAAAGAACAGGCGAGAAGTTCTGGAGATTACCAGATTTCGATGACTACAAAAAGCTTATTAAGAGTGATATTGCAGACCTTAAAAATATTGGTGGTAGAAATGCTGGTACCATTACAGCAGGTTTATTCATTGGAGAATTTGTTCAAGGTAAACCATGGTTACACTTAGATATTGCAGGTACTTCATGGGCAGAAGTGGCTTTAAATGAGTACTCAGTAAAAGGTGCAACTGGTGTGCCAGTATCAACACTTTATGCATTAATTGAACAAAGAAAATCATGTAAACATTAATATAGAGAAAATAAAAAAGTTGCCTATGAGTCTAGGCAACTTTTTTATTTTTATCTTTCATATAGCAGTAGTACATAACTGCTGTAAGAATAAATATAGATCCTATATCAGAGAAAGGTTGTGCATAGAATACACCCTCTACGCCCATAAAGACTGGTAGGATAAGAGAGAATAAAATTTGAAGTACAAAACTACGGCCTATAGAAACAATATTAGCTTCTATATTACGGTTAAGTGCTTGATAATAAGCCCCCATAGTATAGACAATACCAATAAACGGTATACCAAGACAGAAAGTCATAGTACGGTTATAGGCTAAATCAAGTAAATTCTCTGCAATGCCATAAAGCCTAATAAAGTATTCACCATAAAAAGTAAGTGCAAGAAGAGCAAGAATGCCTGTAATAATACTTGCAATCAGTGTAATCTGTAAAAGTTTATGCATACGTTTAATTTGATCTGCACCATAGTGATAACCAATAAGCGGTTGCATACCTTGAGACATCCCTACGCAGAGCTGAATATAAAGAGAGATAACATAGCCTGCTACACAGAATATAGCAATATCAGCAGTATTACCATAGTGATATAAAATAACGTTCTGAACAAGGATAACTACCCCTATAGAAATTTGAATCATAAAAGATACAAAACCAATTTTAAAGATATCTATTAAAAGCTCTTTATCGACCTTAAAGTATTTTTTATGGAACTTAATATGTGACTTACCAGATAGGAAGTACCAGAGACCTATAATCGTTGAAAAAATAACACCTGCGCCTGTTGCTAGGGCAGCTCCCATAGTACCCATGCCTAACTCAATAACAAATAACCAGTCTAAAATAATATTCCCAATTGCGCCAGCACCTACCATAAGCATGGATAAATGAGGATTACCATCAGCTCTTACAAGAGGGTTTAGTGCATTAGCCAGTAGATAAGGAATAGCCATTAAATAAATAATAATAAAATAATCTTTAGTATAGCTAAAAGTCTCTTCATTAGCTCCTAAGAATTTAATAATAGGATTAGCAAAGAGTGGGCCTAGAATCATAAAACCAACACCAATAATTAAAAGGGATTTAAGAACAGTACCTAAAAGACGTTCAGCTCGTTCCTTATCATGACTCCCTAAGCAAATAGAGATAAGGCTGCTAGCGCCTGAGCCAAAGAGAAGGCCTATACCTAGTATAACTGTAACAGCAGGCCAAGCTAAGTTTACCCCTGCAAGCCCAGCTTCGCCAGTACCTTGCCCAACAAAGATACCATCTACCATAGTATAAATCGTATTTAGGATAACACCTATAACCGAGGCAGAAACGAACTTGGACCAAACCTTAAATAAATTGCCATTTAATATATGCTCAATATTCATATATGAACTCCTTTTCTATACTACATCTTAAGAAATTATATAGTATTCATCTTTGGAAAGTAAAGTAGATTAGGGCTAGAAATGCTATAATAAGGATATAATGATAAAAGTTAAAAAACTCATAGGAGGAGAATATGAGAAATTTTTTAAGTAAAGAAGATATAGAAGAAATGCAAAAGGAGATTGAATATAGAAAGGTAGTAGAGCGTAAAAGACTTATTGAAGATGTAAAAGAAGCCAGGGCTCATGGAGATTTAAGTGAGAACTTTGAGTATAAAGCAGCTAAAAGAGAAAGAGGGAAGAATGAATCATGTATCCGTTACTTAGAACGTATGATTAAGACTGCAAAAATCATTTCTACAGAAAGTAATGCAGATGAGGTAGGACTTAATAAACAAGTACGTATTAAGTTTTTAGACGATGATTTTGAGATGACCTATATGATTGTTACAACTATGAATACAGACGCTGTGAATGATAAGATTAGCATTGAATCCCCTTTAGGAAAAGCCCTATTTAAGAAAAAAGTAGGACAACGTGTCAAAGTAGAGGCACCAGAAGAAACCTATGAGGTAGAAATACTAGAGATCCTATAAGATATATGAATTAATGATGTGTTTACATTTAGAAAATTCTGTTTTATTATAAGTATATATGGGAAATATTTGAAGAAGGGGTGCTAGGATATGTTCAAAAAAATTTGCAGCGTAGGATTTCTGCTTTGGACTATGCTTGGAAGTTCTATGATCTATGGGCAGGAACCAGAGCAGATAGTTATTCCGCAGTGGGCTAAAAGTGACTTATTAACAGCAGAAGTAAGTGGATTAGTACCAACTGATTATGCTAAGTATCTTAATCAACCTATAAATGAGGAACAATTAACTCAGATTATAGAGGGACTTAAAGGGCAGTGCGGGCAAGCTGGACTCAATGAGCAGGAAGTTGAATCCATTATACAGATAGGAACAAGAGAGCAGGTACTAAGTAGCTATTATAATGTGCTTCAAGGCTTTGATGGACGAGTTAATTTTAAGAAAGACATGATAAGCTACATGCAGCATGCTGGTGTTATTAAAGGCGATGAAAAAGGTAATTTAAATTTAGAGAAACCTTGTACGGTACAAGATGCCATTTTATTTGCAAATCGTATTGTAACAGATATTTATAAGCAGACCGAAGCAGGGGCAAAAGGATTCGTGTGGGAAGTAAGTGATGAGAATAATACAGTTTATCTATTGGGAACCATTCATTTAGGTAGACAAGAACTATATCCATTTAGTACCGGGCTTAACAATATCATAGAAAAGGCTGATAAAGTAGCATTTGAAGTAGATTTTAATAATCAAAGAGAACAAGTATATTTTTATCAGAAACAAATGTATCTAGATGATACAACTCTTAAAGAGCATTTAGATGAAGAAACTTATATAAGAACTGTAGAAGCCTTTAAACAGTATGGCATGTCAGAAGAAGAAATAAACAGATATAAACCTTGGGCACTGTCAAATACCTTAACAACACTTAATGTAAATACAGGAGATAAGGAAGAGCACGTCGCTGCTGCACTTCCTGCTATAGATTTATATGTCTATACAAAAGCACTTTTAGAAAACAAAGAGATTTTAGAAATAGAAGGTTATACTTTTCAAGCAGATTTATTTGATGGGTTAGATGAAGCGTATCAAATAGAAAGTTTAAAAACTAATTTAGATGCCTTCGAATCTGAGGATAAAGTAGATATAGAGAGCGTAACATTAGTAAATGAATGGGTAAAGCAATTTCTAGAGGGAAATATAGAAGCATTTGCAGCAAGCTATGGTAAAGACCAAGCTTTAGAGCAAGATGACCCATTAATGAAATTACTCTTTATAAATCGAGATGAACGTATGACAAATAAAATTGTAGAGTATTTAGGGGATAAAGAAAATGCTACTTACCTTGTAACTGTTGGGGCAGGACATATGGTAGGGGAGAAAGGCATCGTCAATAGGCTTCAGAATTTAGGATATACCGTAAATGTAGTAGGGGTGAATTGATATGAATAAGGGGAGAAAATATAGTATTAGTCTATTACTCGTTTTAGTTTGCTCTATCAGTACAATGTTATTGGGTATGGAAATAGAGGACTTAATGAAGTTAAGGTTATATATGAAGAGTACTTTAACCCCTGATAAAGAAATTACTTTATCTTTTGCGGGTGACTGTACGCTTGGAACTTATTATGGGCAAGGAGAATGGAATAGATTTGACCAAGTAGCTAAGAAAGAAGGGAACGCCTATTTCCTTGAGAAGGTTAAACCTATTTTTGAAGCAGATGATTTAACTGTTGTAAATCTTGAAGGACCGCTTACAACAGGAGGGCCAAGACAAGAAAAGCAGTTTGCTATTAAAGGAGATCCTAGCTATACTGAGATATTACAGTTAGGTAGTGTAGAGGCAGTAAGCCTTGCCAATAACCATACATATGATTACGGACAGGAAGGTATGAAGCAGACAGAAGCTGCTTTAGATAAGGCACAGATTGATTATTTTAGAGGAAATAAAATTGCTTATAAAGAAGTAGAAGGTATTAAGATTGCTCTAATTGGTGAAAAGGGTTGGGACAATAGCCAATCTACTAAAACTAGACTTAGGCAGTATATTTCCCAGGCAAAGAAAGACGCAGACCTTGTGATTGTAATGTTTCACTGGGGCATAGAAAGAGAACATTATCCTAATAGTATACAGAAGGATTTAGCATATTTTTGTATTGATGAGGGAGTAGATTTAGTAGTAGGTTCACACCCTCATGTTATACAAGGAATAGAAACTTATAGGGGTAAAAATATCATTTATAGCTTTGGCAACTTTAGTTTTGGAGCCAACAAAAATCCAGATGATAAAGATACCTTTATTTATCAAGAAACTTATAAGCTTCAAGGAGGAGAAGTAACACGTACTGATAGCAAGGTGATTCCTTGTAGCATTTCTTCAAGTAAAGAACGTAATAACTATCAGCCTACACCTTTAGAAGGAAAAGAGGCAGATCGCGTATTACAAAGACTTGAGGCTTATAGTAGTAAGCTTAAACAATCATATTTTAAATAGACAGGATGAAAGACATGAAAACGCCACTTTATAATGCATTAATGGAATACAGTAAGCACAAAAAGCCTTTTCATATGCCAGGGCACAAGCTTGGAACTTTTGGCGATATGAAGCATTTAGATTTAACAGCTTTAGATGTGACAGAAGCAAATGGCCTTGATAATCTCTATGAAGCAGAAGGGATTATTAAAGAGGCTATGCAAGAGATGGGCAGATTCTATGGCGCCCAAAGCACTACCTTTTTAACTAATGGTTCTACAGCAGGTATACTGGCTAGCCTTATGACCATATGTAAGCCAGGGGATAAGGTACTTATAGCAAGAAACTGCCACCACAGTGTATGGCATGCTTTAATTTTAATAGGGGCAGTACCTATTTATATTCAACCTGAGTATAATGAGGACTTTGGCCTAATGGGAGTCATGACTAAAGAGACAATAAGTCAGGCATTAGCTTTATATCCAGAAGTAAAAGGGGCTATTATTGTAAGTCCAACTTATGAAGGGATAGTTTCTGATGTTAAAGGAATAGCTGAAGTTTTACATGAACAAGATAAAGTACTTATAGTAGATGAAGCCCATGGAGCACATTTTGTAGTAGATGAGGCCTTTCCAGAAAGTAGTGTCTTGCAGGGAGCAGATTTAGTGATTCAAAGTATGCACAAGACTTTACCAACCCTTACACAAAGTGCACTTCTACATAGAGGAACTAATAAAGTAAATGAGGACGAACTTATTAAGAATCTAAGATTAGTTCAAACTAGTAGTCCATCATATGTGATGATGAGCCTTATGGACTATATGAGGGGCTATATAGAGAGTCATAGAGATGAGATTAAAGAAAGCTATATTGTGCCACTTGAGAAAATGCGCGAGGAACTCAGTAAGATGAGAAAGCTTAAATTATTAGAGCTACCAAGTGCTATGTATGACCAAAGCAAAATTGTTATCTTTACAAATGGGAGCGGTATAGATGGTTATACTTTAGGGCAATACTTAGAAGAACGTTATGATATAGTGGCAGAAGCTATGTTGCCGCATCTGATTATTCTTATGACTACACTAGCAGATAATGAGCAGACTTTAACCCAATTAGAAAAAGCATTAAGGGCTATAGATGAGGAACTCTTCCTTAATAAATCTATAGCAAGTGACGATAGATATAGTAAGTTAATAGGGCCTATTTTAAGTCAAGTAAATGATGTGACAAAAGGGGAACTATCACCGAGAGAGGTCTATTACAAAGAGTCACAGTTGTCCCCGGTAGAAGCGTGTATGGATAGAATTTGTGCACAGCAAATCATGCTTTATCCACCAGGTGTACCTATTATATGCTTAGGAGAACGCATAAGTAAGGTACATATAGACTTAATCAAACAGTATAGAGATAGGCTTAAGGGATTAGAAATAGTGGATGGTCAAATCCATTGCAAAGTATTATAGATTTCAGTACAATAAGAGAGTAATAGGGCTTATACCTAATTTAAAGCTTATTATGAGATATAGTAACGTAACGTTCGTGGTTTCACGAACGTTTTTCTATAGAAAGGAAAAGACTATGGAACTATTTCAAGATATTAGAGGACATGAAGATATAAAAAAATATTTTAAGAAAGCTATTCAAACAGATAAAATATCACATAGTTATATCTTTGAAGGACCAAAGGGTGTAGGCAAAAAAATGATGGCTATGTCTTTAGCAAAGGCTCTTTTATGTCAAGGAGAGGACAGGCCTTGTGGTAAATGTAAAGCATGTACACTGGTAGAGGCAGGTACACACCCAGATATTATTAAAGTAGATAAAGATACAAGGACAACTAAGATAGATACTATTCGTGAACAAGTGGTCAAAAATATGGATATTAAACCTTATCAAGGACCATATAAAATCATTATTGTGACAGAAGCAGATACTGTAACCATAGAAGGCCAAAATGCTATGTTGAAGACTATAGAAGAGCCACCAAGTTACGGGATGATTATTTTAATTACAGAAAATCTAGCCAAGCTACTTCCAACTATTAAGTCTAGATGTATTCAATTACGATTTAGCCCACTTAATCAAAATCAGATTATGGAGTATTTACAGGACTGCCCTATAAATGAAGTGCAAAAAGAAATTTATGCACAATTTGCTGAAGGGAGCATAGGGACAGCTAAGAAGTTAATAGAAGATGAGGATTTTTTAGAAGAGAGAAAGACAAGTATTAACTATCTTTTAGACCTTCAAAAAGCCGACCTCATGCAAATGTATAATATACAGAAAAGCATATGTGAGGATAAAGAGTTCATAAGTAGCCTTTTAGAATTCTGGTTACTCTGGTATAGAGATTTAGCCATCCTTAAGGCCACGGGAGAAGGGACCTTGTATTATTTGGATTATAAGACGCACTTACTCGACATGGCATCTAAATTAACGTATAATACAATTGACAGACATATTAAGCTTATTAAAGATGCGACTATGCAAATTAATCAAAATATATACCCGACTTTTGTAATAGAAAATTTATTACTTAAGATAAAGGAGAGAAAAAAATGATAACTGTTATCGGCGTTAGATCTCGAACAGCAGGTAAAATCTATTATTTTGATCCTGAAGATGTTAAGTATGAAGCAGGAGACCATGTTATTGTTGAAACTGCTAGAGGGATTGAATATGGAGAAGTTATCTATAGTAACCGTGAATTAGACGATAAAGAAGTAGTCTATCCTTTGAAGAAAGTTATGCGTATGGCAACAAAGGAAGATGCAGATAAAGTAAAAGAAAATAAAGTTAAAGAAAAAGAAGCTTTTTTCATTTGTAAGCATAAAATTATTAAACATAATCTAAATATGAAGCTTATAGATGTAGAATACACTTTTGATAACAATAAAATTTTATTCTACTTTACGTCAGATGAACGTGTAGACTTTAGAGAGCTCGTAAAAGATTTAGCAGCTGTATTTAGAACACGTATTGAACTTAGACAAATTGGTGTAAGAGATGAAACAAAGATGCAAGGAGGAATTGGAATTTGCGGTAGAAACTTATGTTGTAATAAGTTTTTAAGTGATTTCCAACCTGTATCTATTAAGATGGCCAAAGACCAGAGTTTATCCTTAAATCCGATTAAAATTTCTGGTATTTGTGGTAGACTCATGTGCTGTCTTAAATATGAAGAAGATGTTTATGTAGAAATTCGCGGCAGATTACCTGAAGTAGGTGACTTTGTACAGACACCAGACGGTAGGGGTGAAGTCCTTTCTGTTAATGTACTTCGTGAACAGGTTAAAGCTGCTGTTAAGAGAAAAGATAAAGATGAGAAAGAAGCTATTACTTACTCCTTATCTGATATCAAAATCCTTACACGTAAGAAGAAATCTTGTGGTGGATGTGGTAGCAATAATGGATGTAGTAGTGGATGCTGTAGTAGTTCAGAAGATAAGGAGTTTGAGAACTTTGACTTTAGTAAACTCGAATGAGAGATTAGATGACTTAGATAGAAATGGATATAAAATCATTCAGAATCCCGAAGTATTTTGCTTCGGGATTGATGCTGTTCTTCTTAGCCACTTTGCAAAGGTAACTAAGAAAGACCAGAAAGTATTAGATATTGGGACGGGAACAGGGATTATCCCTATCCTTATGCATGCTGTCTATCAAAAAGGTAAATACACAGGTATTGATATTCAAGAAGAAATGGTAGAGATGGCTAATCGTTCATTGCAACTTAATGAAGTAACAGAGGATATTCAGATTAAGCATGTAGATGTAAAAGATTATAGAAATCATTTTGAAGGTCACTCATTAGACCTTGTGACATGTAATCCACCTTATATGAAAGGTACGAATGGACTTAAAAATGAGCATCCTTCAAAGACTATTGCAAGGCATGAAGTCATGTGTACGCTTGAAGATATTATAGAAGCAGCAGGTTATGTGCTGAAGGTAAAAGGTAAGCTTTGTATGATTCATAGACCACAAAGGCTTGCAGATATTATTTGTGCCATGAGACAAAATAAAATTGAGCCAAAGAGACTTCGTATGGTATATCCAAAACCAGGCCAGGCACCAACAATGATTTTAATTGAAGGCGTAAAGGGTGGAAATAGCGAGATGCGTGTTGAAAAGCCGCTTATTGTCTATAATGAAGATGGAACACATACAGACGAAATCTATGAGATTTATGGCAGAGAAAAGCCTAAAGCTCAGTAAAGAGGAGAATATAATGGAAACATACGGAACACTGACTTTATGTGCAACTCCAATAGGAAATTTAGAAGATATTACTTACCGTGTGGTACGTACTTTACAAGAAGTAGATTTTATTGCTGCTGAAGATACGAGACATACAAGAAAGCTTCTTAACCATTTTGATATTCATACAAAGCTTATTAGTTACCATGAACACAATAAAATGGAAAAAGGCAAGGAGCTTATTGAACTTTTAAAACAAGGTAAAAACTTAGCGCTTGTAACAGATGCAGGTACGCCAGGTATATCGGACCCAGGCGAAGACATTGTTAAGCTAGCTATTGAAGAAGGCATTACAGTAACTTCTGCGCCAGGAGCCGTAGCAGGTATTACAGCTTTAATTTTATCTGGACAAAGTACAAGACGTTTTATCTTTGAAGGTTTCTTACCTACAGATAAAAAAGAGAGAAAAGCTTTACTTGAAAGCCTCAAGACAGAGACAAGAACAACTATTCTATATGAAGCACCACATAGATTAAATAAGACATTAGAATTACTATATGAAGCATTAGGTGACCGTTCTATTACAGTTACAAAAGAACTTACCAAGAAGTTTGAGTTTATCCATAAGACGACTTTAAGTGGGGCTATTACTTACTTTGAAGAAGTAGAACCAAAAGGTGAGTTTGTACTTGTCTTAGCAGGTAAAGATTTAAAGACACTTCAAGAAGAAGATCAAAAAGCTTGGGAAGAGATGTCTATAGAAGAACATATGAACCTTTATATAAATAAAGGTATGGATGAAAAAACAGCCATGAAACAGGTTGCAAAAGATAGAGGCGTAAGTAAGAGAGATATTTATGCTTACTTGCATCAAAACTAACAATTTAAATTAAGAATTAAAATGAGGGAGATAGCGATGCCAAAAGAAGCAAAAAAAATAAGTGCAGACAGATTACTCATATGGCTAAGTCTTTATATGATTACAGCTATACCAGCTTTTCTAAAGTTATATCAAACAATTCCTATAGGACTTATTTGTATTTTGATTTTAGAGGAGATAGTTTGCTATCATATCTTTGAAGATGAACTTTTAGAAGCTTACATGGACCAAGTAGAAAAGCCAGGACTCATAATAGGTCTACTTGCTACTAGTATTGGTGTGATGCTGATTACACTGATTTGGGCCTTCTTCTATGAATGGAAGTTTGTCGTACTTTTAGGTATAGTAGAAATCATTGCTTATATTGTTAGAACCTTCATTAAAATAAAAAGCTCTAGGGATGCCTAGAGCTTTTTTATTTAATCATTTATTTTAGTAAAACCTTCGAAAAGAGATTCACCTTCAATAACTTCACTTGGAAGATCGATTGCAATCTCACCTTCTTCGCTAACGAAGAAAATAAGGTCTTCATTTTCAATGATACCGAAACTTAATGCTTCTCCATAAGGAAGTTCGAATAGAAGTTCTTGTACTGTTTCTGATAAAGAAGTAATAACCATAGTAAATCCTTCTTTTGGTTCAAGTACAGCAAGTTCATCATCAATAGCATAAAGTTCTGTAGCACTTAAGAATTTTATTTTAAAATCATTTAAAGTATCTTTACAGTCATTAGGGAAATAAATACTGAGTTTATTACAGTGTGGAAAACAAAACTCAAGTATGTCATTAAAAGTCTCTTGAGAAAGCTCTGAAATATTTGCGTATAATTTCATATATAGAAAACTCCTTATCTTGGGTAATAAAAAAGACTTGTTTATATTATACCCAATTCAATTTAAATAAGCAACGAAATGAAAAATAAGTAAAAAGAGGATATTGGAGTAGAAAGGTTAATAAATATAGAAGAGTAGAATTTTTAAAATCTAGAATACCGTTAGGGGAGATTAGAATGAAAAAGGTATGTCCACATTGTAATTATCCAAATAATGAGGATGCATTTTATTGTTCAAGTTGTCAGGCTGATATTAGTCACATACAACCAATAGAAGGAGCACAAACTTATACATATAGTTCAAATAGAGAATCTAAAAATAGCTCATATATGAGTTATATAGCCGATGATGTAAGTATAGGTGGATGGATTGGCATTAGTATAGGTCTTGCTATTCCTGTCGTTAATATTATTGTACTCATTGCCATTATTGCTTCGGCTAAAAATCAAACACTTAAAAACTATGCTATTGCACAGGTTATACTTTGTGGGGTTGCTCTAGTCTTAGCATTTCTTTTAGCGTTTTAAGTATTAATCCATTTGATAATAGGTAGGTGATGTTATGACGAAGTGGAAAGAGAAAGTAATCTATCAGATTTGGCCTAGATCTTTTTATGACAGTAATGGAGACGGTATAGGAGACTTGCAAGGTATTATACAGAAGCTAGACTACTTGAAGCAGCTAGGAGTAGACGTCATATGGTTATCACCTATTTATAAATCAAGTAATAAGGATTATGGTTATGATATTAGTGACTATTATCAAATCAATCCAGAATTTGGCACTATGGAGGATTTTGAACATCTTTTAATTCAAGCAAAAAGTAGAGATATGGGCATTATCATGGATTTGGTGGCTAATCATACTTCAGATGAACACATATGGTTTCAATCAGCTCTAGAGAGTAAGGAGTCACCTTATCGTGATTTTTATATCTTTAGAGATGGTAAGGATAATGGTCCACCGAATAATTGGATGAGTTTCTTTGGAGGGAGCAGCTGGAGTTATGATGAAAAGAGTGGCCAATATTACATGACTCAATTTACACCTAATCAGTGCGATTTAAATTGGGAAAATGAGCAAATGCGAGAAGAAATTTATCGTGTAATGAGGTTCTGGTTAGATAAAGGTGTAGTAGGTTTTAGAATGGATGTGATTAATGCTATTAGTAAAGCGGATGGCCTTCCAGATAAAAGTCCAGGAAAGAAAGGTTTGCAGTTCCCAGGAGAGCTCACACTTAATAGGCCTAAGACCCATGAGTATATGCATGAAATGTATGATAGGGTACTTAGTAACTATGATTGTATGGCAGTAGGAGAGGGCGCATTAGCAGGTCCAGAAGATGTTATTAAGTATACAAAGGCTGATAGAGAGGAACTCCAAATGATGTTCCAATTTGATCTTCATAATTTAGGGTATGGAGAATTAGGAAAGTATGACTTTAGAAAGCTTTATTACTCTAATATTAAGGAGTTCAAGGAAATTATTAATACGTGGCAATTACACATGGAAAAAAGGGGAGGATGGCTTGGAAATTATCTCTCTAATCATGACCAAAGGAGACATGTATCTAGGTTTGGAGATGATAAAACTTACCGAAGAGAAAGTGCCAAAGCCTTATGCATGCTCAACTTCACACTTAGGGGAACACCTTTTATCTATCAGGGAGAAGAGATAGGAATGACAGATTGTCCTTTTGAGGAAGAAGACTGGCGAGATTATGAAGCCATGAATGCCTTTAAAGTATTACAAGATATGATGCATGTACCTAAGTTTATAGCAAGGCAAATAGTGAACAAGGTTACAAGAGATAACAGCCGCACCCCTGTCCAGTGGGATGATACAGAAGCAGCAGGTTTTACAACAGGTACACCTTGGATTAAGGTTAATCCAAATTATAAACGCATTAATGTAGAACTAGAGCGTGCTCATCCAGATAGTATCTTTAAGTTCTATCAAAGGATGATTAGCTTTTATAAATTACATCCAGTCTTAACGTGGGGGCACTTTAGGCCTATCTTAGAAAATCATCCTAAAGTAATAGGTTATATAAGAGAAAATAAAAAAGAGAAATTTTTAATTTTAATTAATTTAAGTAAAAAAGAAACATTTATCGATTTAGGCAATAAACAATTAAGCGATAGACAGTTAGTGATGTATACGGCTAGAGATGGAGAAGCAAGTATCATAGATAAAGGTAGGTTAAACCTTAAACCTTTTGAAGGACTAATCTACCAATTAGTATAGTATTTTAAACAATTATGTTATCGGTAAATAATACGGAAAACAGAGAAAAAGGTAACCATTAGAAATATAAGAATTCGTATTGAATCGTGGCCTAGATATGCATATAATAGAGACACTATATGTAGTGTTGTCCAGCATAAAGACGATTAAGAAAGGCACGGTGAATATGTTGATAGTAGTTGGTGGGATGATTGGTTTAGGAAAATCAAGCGTAGCTGAGGTGTTAGGAGAAGCATTAGGAAGTAATGTATTTTATGAAAGTGTAGATGATAATCCGATTTTACCTTTATTCTACACAGCATCTCCAGAAGAGATTCAAGCAAAGAGATATCCATTCTTACTTCAGTTATATTTCTTAGATACACGCTTTAAAGCAATTAAGCAAGCATTAGTTGAAGATAACAATGTATTAGATAGAAGTATTTATGAAGACTGGTATTTTGCTAAAAAGAATATGGAACTTGGCAGAATTAATGAACTTGAAATGCAAGTTTATGAAAGTCTTTTAGATAACATGATGGAAGAATTAGATGAACTTCCTAAAAAAGCTCCAGACCTTATGGTTTACCTTAAAGGTTCATTTGAAACAGTTTTAGATCGTATTATGAAAAGAGGTAGAAGCTTCGAACTTGATACAGAACTTGTAGATTACTACAGATTCTTATGGGAAGGTTATGATGAGTGGGTTATGAACCACTATGATGCTTCAGAAGTCCTTATTATTGATATGGATGTAATAGATGTAGTTGAACGTGAAGAAGATAGAAATAAAGTAATTGAATTAGTTAAAGAAAAACTTAAAGAGATAAGAGCTTAGTAGAACATGAACATAGCCCTCTTAACAACATATAATATTAAAGGTTGATATTATATGCCGTTAAGGGGGATTTTTTATGTCTTATAGATGGAGTCATTTAACGCCTGTAAATGGATTTGATCAGATAGATTTAGACAATGCTAAACAAAATAATTATGCGTGGAGTATGGGGGAACTTGGAAAATATATTTATGTAGGGACTGGCAGAAATATAGTTTATCAGCTGCTAGAGCAAGGGGAGATATTTGGTATACAGCCGCCTCCTATTTTAACACCAGAGAATCCTAATAATGATGCAGAAATATGGCGTTATCATAAATCTGGTTACAGAGGATGGGAGAGGGTTTATAAGGCGGAGGCAGGAAAAGAACTTATGGGCTTTAGATTTATGATTACCTATACAGACATTAATAAGGTAACGGCAATCTATGCAGGTGGTTTCACTATAACAGGGGTATCCTATATGCTTATGTCCACGGATGGGGAACATTGGGAAGAAATTACACCTGGTATTCCAGACGGATTTAGCACCAGAACAATGCTTGTATATGAAGGTAGACTTTATATGGGAGCCACTAATACATTGGAACAGACTGAAACGACATATCTTTATTGGAGTGATAACCCTAAGGTAGGATGGCAACAAGTAGAATTTGGTACCGGAGCCAATAATCCTAAAGGAGAAGTAATCTCTATGACTAGCTTCAATGGACACCTTTATATAGGGACGGCTCCGTTTGGAGGATTTGAAGTTTGGAGGACAGAAGGTAGCTTACCTGAAAAAGATCATTGGAAATGCGTTGTAGATAAAGGAGCAGGGGATGAATTAAATGAACTGCCACTTAGCATGGAAGTATTTAAAGGTAATCTTTATGTAGGTACAGGTATTTGGATAGGGTTTAAGAGTGTTGATCCTTCTAAAGTAGTAGTTCTACCTAAAGGCTTTGATATTATAAAAGTTAATGATAAAGATGAATGGAGGGTTGTAGTAGGCCAAGAACCTCTATGGCCAACAAATCCAACGACAGGAAAGCGAAATATCTCTCGTTATCCTTCAGGGTTTGGGAATATTTTTAATAACTACTGCTGGCAACTAAGAGCTTACTGCAATACTTTATATATTGGAACTTGGGATTCTTCAATTTTATGGGTTACTTTACTGCAAACTTCATATGAACCACCTACAAAAGAAGCCCGAGCGCTCATGCCTTCAGCAGATGTTTTAAATAATATTATAAGTAGCATGGGAGAAGGGGTAGTAAAGTGCCCAGAATTTAAAAAGCTTAATTTTAAAAAATGGATTCAAATGCTTATTTGTAGTATAAAAGACCTACCAGAAACTTATGGATTTGATTTATATACAACCTATAATGGCGAAAACTTTGTTTGCCAGAGTATTGATGGATTTGATGAACCTTATAATTATGGGATAAGGAATTTATTAGTTACAGATTTTGGGCTTTATTTAGGCACAGCTAATCCATTTTTAGGTTGTGAAGTTTGGAGATATTGTGGAAGATAAAAAAGAGAGGTCTTGTACCTCTCTTTTTATTTATGCTAAGAGAGATATTTAAGCTTATAGAATATTTAACATATTATATAAAAGAAATTATGCAAAAAGAATAAAGGTATTAATAAGCTCGAGGAGGGGATGGCATTTGTAAGTTGTGTGATATGGTAGCAAAATATGAATAGTGGATAGAGAGGTGCCTTACATTAGGATTAGATAAAGTAGTTAAAGCCATTGATAAATCTTAAGTTGGGCTTAGGAAAATAAAAAAATAAAATAAAAATGAAAAAAGGTGTTGACTTATAGCAAGGGATACCGTATACTAATACAAGTCAGCAGCGCACAGGTGCTACTGAGAAAAGGCTTAAAGCCTTGATAAATAAAGAAAAATGAACTTTGAAAATAAAATAGTAACCATTAAACCAGTCGATTCATAAGTCACTTTAAGTGACAAGTCAGTACTACTTAACAGTACAAAATGTCAAGAGACAAACTTTTTTATTGAGAGTTTGATC
>JAHLFD010000169.1:0-13037 GCA_018883975.1 Candidatus Niameybacter stercoravium | reverse complement strand
CCCTTATGTTACGAGTAAATTTGGGTTTTCACTGGCTTCCTTCTCTTTAATCTTTACCTTTGGTGCCATTGCCTCTGCAGTATGTTCACCTTTTTTAGGTAAGTTATATGGAAAAGTAAATATCAAATTTTTATTTTTAATAGGTATTATCTTATCCTCTCTCGGATTTATGGGGTTTAGCTTTGCTAGTAAACTTTATCAATTTGATATTTTATCTGCTGTATCTCAGATCGGATGTATTATGTTTTCAGGATTAGGTGTCCCCTTTATTATTAGCCACTGGTTTCCCAATAACGGTAAAGGTAAAGCCTTAGGTATTGCTTTTTCAGGTGGTTCTATTGGGAATGTATTCTTACAACCTATCACTTCTCATCTACTAGCTGCATCAGGTCCTAGTACTAGCTATATTATATTTGGTCTACTTTCATTAATCGTAGGTATCCCTTTGGGTATATTCTTCATTCGACTACCAAAAGATCATGAAGTTATTAGCATAAATAATACCTCAACTGCTCAAGAAAATACCACTATTAAAGGCTATGAGGGTGCAGGTACAAAAGCTGTTAGAAAAAATATATATTTTTGGCTATTTTCCATCGGATATGCTATTATTGCTATTCCAATCGCTGCATTAAGTACGCAATATGCCACTTATTTTAAAAGCGCCCTAAATCTACAACCTTCTTTAATAGGAATATTAGGCTCAACCTTTGCTCTATTCTGTTTACTTGGAAATGTAGTGGGAGGCACCCTATTTGATAAATTAGGCTCATTAAAAACAATGGCTATTTCCGCAATACTCATTATTATAGCTATTGTATCTTTACTCTTATCTGCTCATTTTCATTATATATCCTTTTTATTCTCTATCTCATATGGTTTAAATGTTTATTCCTATATGTCTGGGCCTGCATTTATGTCTAGTGCTGTGTTTGGGAGAAAAGAATCTAGTGTAATCCTTGGTACTATTAGCTTACTATTTGCTTTAGGATTTGCATTTGGAAGTTCATTATTTGGACTTATTGTTGACCACTTTCAATTTACTGTTGCTTGGATTACTATGCTAATTTGTGTAGTAATAGGATATGCACTTTTGCTTATTTCAATTATGAAATATAAAAAGCCTTACATCACTTGAATACTCAAGTCTCTGTAAGGCTTAAACTCTTCTTGTAACTCTCTTACTTACCATATACACTTATTTTAATCGCTTTTACTTCTCTATTTACTGGTTATTGGTGCAAAAAGGTACGGAGTTATCAGGTGTATCAATAAAAATACGAATACATTCACTCCCTCCTATAATCCCTTCTACTAACGTCACTTTCTTACCATCTGATCCAATATAATATTGTAAATCCGGTCCTGTGACTTTACCGCTTTCATCAATTGAGCCAAACTGAATCTCAGCAATTTCTTTTTCGTTTAATTCTCCATCTAATCCTCTATAGCAAATATCATAAAGCTTATTGCCCCCTGTTGGTAAATAGTAGTTAAATATTCTTCGAATATAAGCTCTTTCACTATATACAAAAGGAATTCCTGAGCCATCATATAGGCTTCCTGGAATCTCATATACCACAATTTCCACATCTCGACAAGGTTTGGAAATCATGAATGCTGGATCATCACAGTGCTGGTGTACTGAAACAATGGATGTATATTCAACTTGTGATCCAATCATCCCCTTTCTTAATACACATGGAGCTCCTGGAACATCTGGATCTTGACCTATTGCCTTTTTAATTACTCTTGCATCAGCCCAAAAATCTTGGTACCCCGCTACTTCATCAAATTCAGGTAAAGGCATCTCATACCCTCTTGGATAAAGCTCTGGTGCATTTTCTAATTCTATATGTAAAATACCATCTTTGTTAGTAAGTATACCACCTAGTGCCTCCACTATAAATCTCAAAGGAACATAAATATATCGTTCAAACTCACCTATTCCATACTTATCAACCATAGACTGGTCTTTATCCACTCTTGTAATAATTTGTGAATTGCCCTTTCCTCCACTTGTTTCAAGGTATTGCTCCGCTCCATTCACTTTAGCTATTGGACTATTTGTTTTTAATTCAATGTCTATATCTTTATTACTCAAAGTAATTGTATAGTCATATTTTGGTTTTTTATTAATAGCTTCTACAAAAATATCCAATCCTTCAATATATACTGTTTTTTCATTGACTAAGTCATTTGTCTTAACAATGTGCTCTCCTACTATAGCAAACTCTGCCCCCTCCCATAGTATAGGACCTTCATAGCCTATTTCTAATCCTAAAGCATCTGCTATTGCCTCTAACTCTATATAGGTACGCCCATTAATTTCTTTAGTCATTGTGTAAACTTTATTATATAGCAAAATAGGTATGCCATTCACGCACACATCTCCTTTATAAATTGGATTATACTGAAACCCTAAAACACTCTGCACACCTAAAACACTTACCAATACTATAGTAGTTAGAAACTTCTTCACTCGTTTCATAAATTTCCCCTTTACATTCGTATATTTTATTTAATCATTACTTTATTATATCTAAAGCAGTTATATTTTCCAATTATTTAGAATAATTTTCCTTATACAAATTTTAATTTTAAATTTTTCCTAAAACATCAAACTAAAATAACCCACGAATTCTATTGCAGAAATTCGTGGGTTATAATCATGAAGATAAGTTATATCTTGTAATTGTCTCAATATCAGTTTGTAGCGCGCTCTTTATCCATTTCTCGCTCTACTTTACGCATCTTAATAAAGTAGACAATTATAAGTGGTGTACAGGCTGCAATCCATGCTGCCGGGTCTGCTAAACAGATTCCTGTGAAGCCAATAACAGCGGGTAAGGTGTAGGCAACAACTGCACGCGCTACTAGTTCAAATACACCTGCCATCATAGGTATAAAGGACTGACCCATAGCTTGGAGCGCATTTCGATAAACGAAAATAAGTCCTAGAGGTATAAAGAATATACCCGCATAGTTTAAGACTTGGGTTGCATAGCCAATGACTTCTTGGCTAGGATTTTCAAGGAAAAAGCCTACAAGGATTTTTCCAAAAAGGAATAGTACACTACTTGCCAGTAAACTTGTAGCAATAGATATACATGTTATGGTTCTAACGCCTTCACGAATACGATGGTATAATCCTGCCCCTAGGTTTTGCCCTACAAATGTAGCAGTAGATACCCCATAGGTTACCATAGGCTGCATCACTAACTGAATCACTTTAGATGCTGCCGTATAAGCTGCCATAACACTTGATCCAAAAATGTTAATAGCACTTTGAAGGGTCATAACCCCCATTGCTGTAATGGAAAACTGCAATGCCATAGGAATTCCAATAGCAAAATGTGTACGGTAGTAACTTGTTGGTACTTTAAAATCTTCTTTTTTGAGTTTTAAGATTTGGAACTTCTTATAACTATAAACAAGACATAGTACAGCTGCTAATCCTTGAGCAATATTGGTAGCATAAGCTGCCCCTGCTACTCCCATGTCAAAGTTTATAATAAATACTAAGTCTAAAACTATATTCACTATAGAAGCTATAATAAGGAAATATAATGGTGTTTTACTATCTCCTAGTGCACGTAAAATCCCTGCAGACATATTATAAAACGCTTGGGTAAAAATCCCTGCATAAATAATTGTAATATATGTATTTGCATACTGAAATACATTCTCTGGTGTATTCATAAGCTTTAAAAGTGGTGTTTTTAAAATAAGCATTACCATTGTCACTACAAAGGTTACAATTACCGTTAGGGTAATATTACTAGCAATAGCTTTCTTAACACTTTCCTCATCCTTTGCTCCAAATCGTTGAGCAACCATAACCGAGAATCCACTGGTAAGCCCTAATAAAAAGCCATTAACTAAAAAGAACATAGACCCTGTCGAACCTACTGCTGCTAATGCCTCTTCCCCTAAAAATTTCCCTACAATAATGGTATCCACCATACTGTAAAGTTGCTGAAAGATATTTCCAATAAGTAATGGGATTGAAAACCATATAAATAACTTAAAGGGTTTGCCTTGTGTCATATCATTTGTCATATTCATACTCTCCTTACTTTTTTAAACCATCCTTCATTATAGCTCATTCCTTATCTTTTGGCGATATAAATATGCTTTAAATTTTTCTGCAAATGTCTCACTAAACATACTTATTTCATTTCTTTTATTCTAAAGTAACGTTGCAAAAAAACGGTAAACCTAGTGGTTTACCGTTTTTTGTTACCTAGTACCATACGTAAGAGGTACGGCCCCTTGCGTTACAGAAGGCTATTTGGCGCAGGCACCTAAAATTTCTGTGCGATTAATTGCGCTCTTTTTATTCCATCTTCGATCTTTTCTTTAAGGTCTACTCCCATAACATCAACATTTTCTACTGCTATGGTTTCTATTTCCTGAATACCAAAGAAACCTAATATAGTTCTTAAATATCTATCTCCCATTTCATATGGTGTATTGTTATACTCTCCTCCCCTAGATACGATATGCACAGCCTTTTTATTGTTCAAAAGTCCCACTGGTCCTTTTTCAGTATATTTAAATGTTATGCCTGTAACACTTATATAGTCAATATAGGCTTTTAATATTGCCGGAATACTTAAATTCCACATAGGTGCTGCAATGATATATTTATCTGCTTCTGCAAATTGATATGCATATTTTAATATTGGATGATTCTTACTTGTTTCATCTTTAGGTCCAAATATCCCGCCTAAATCCTCTGGTCTTAAAAAATCTATATTCTCTTTATATAAATCCAATACAACTATCTCATCTTCTGGATTATTCTTCTTATATTCTTCTATAAAGCTATCGGCTACTTTAAAAGTTCTTGATTCTCCCTCTTTTTTAATGTTTGCCTTAATATATAATACTTTACTCATATCTTTACTCCTCCTAGTTATGCTTAATATTTTTTAAAAATTTTCTGTTCCAAATTTATTATTTCTAAAATCTACATATGCCTGATATATTTCTTCTTCCGTATTCATAACAAATGGTCCACTTGAAACAATAGGTTCATTGATTGGTTCACCACTTAATACAATAAATAAAGATTCTTCGGTCATTGATTCAACTGAAATAGTTCCCTCTACATTATCAAATAGAATAAAATCTCTTTCTTTGCTGATCTGATGGCCATTTATTTTAACTTCTCCTTTTAATACAAGTATCCCTGTATTAAAGAAACTTGGTTCACTTAATGTAACTTTCCCATAATCCTGTAAATTTACATTATATATATTAATATTCGTAAAAGTATTCGCTGGACCCTTTACGCCTTTAACTTCTCCAGAAATAATACTAATCTGTCCTTGATTATTCTCCAGTTTAACTATTCCCATATCTTCTTTTAATAAAGATTGGTATTTTGGCTGTGTCATCTTCTTAGACTTAGGAAGATTAACCCAAAGCTGAATCATATGCAGTACTCCACCATTTTTACTAAATTCTGTTTCATGGTATTCCTTATGCAAAATCCCTGATGCAGCAGTCATCCATTGAACATCACCAGGCCCTATAACTCCATGATTTCCTTTATTATCATGATGCTCAACCTTTCCATCATAAGCAATAGTTACAGTTTCAAAACCACGATGTGGATGTGCTCCAACACCACGTCTCGTTGCTGATGGACTATAATAGTGGGGTGCATGGTAGTCTAATAACAAGAATGGAGATAAACGTTTCGTGTCATTTATTCCTACTGGTAAGTATTGTGATACTTTAAATCCATCACCTACCATATGACTTTCTGGTCCTCTAAATATTTTCTCTATAGTTCTTATATTCTTCATCATTTTTTCCTTTCTCTCTTTCTCATATATCACTAATTAGTGATATATGCTTAAAAAAATTTTATTTCGTTCTATTATAAGTTTTTAAATTTCTTCAGTATATTTTTTAATACAATTTTTTCTTCATCGCTTAAAATCCCAAAAATATTTCTAATATTATCAATGTGCTTAGGTAAAATATTTTCTATTAATTCTTTACCCTTGTCAGTTATTGATAGTATACATGATCTCTTATCCTGTGGATCTGCATTCCTCTTTATTAATCCGTCCTTTTCTAGATTTTTTATTACCACAGTAATATTTCCAGATGTAGTTAATATTTTTTCCATGATCTCATAAATTTTTAAATCACCTTTATTATATAGTACTTCTAATACTCCAAATTGTGCTGGTGTAAGTCCGCTTTCTTTAATTGTTTGATATTCTTTTCTATGAATCATATTTTCTGCTCTTGTAAAAACAACTAAAGTAGATAAATCCAATTTGTTTTCTTCAATTAACTTTTTTATATTCTCCATACAACAAATATATCACTAATTAGTGATATCGTCAAGAATATTTCTCTTCTTACCATAATGGCACCTGGTACCCTACGCAAGAGGCAAAGCCTCATGCATTTCTATTAGTTAGGAGTATGTATAACAAAAAGGAACTTACGATAAAAGTAAGTTCCTTCTTGTGCCAAAACCTATTTGAGTTATATTTAAACAGCTTGTGAGTCTTCTTCGCCTCTAATTTCAGCTGCTGTACGAATTTTATAGTTTTTAAAGATTTTGTAGCCTAGAAAACCACTAAAGATACTTACGATTATACAACCTGTAGCAGCAATTAAAACTTGAACAGGAGGATTGTAAGCGAACATAACTGCAAATCCAGCGATAGGTGTTGCTGTACCAGGAGTCATATTTGTAAGCCCCATAAGAGCAACGATAATACCACTTAGTGCACCACCAATGAAGTTAGTCACATAAACAGGGATAGGGTTAGCACTAATTAAGTCTGCTTGTGTTAAAGGTTCGATAGCTACTGAAATTGTATCTTTTTTACTTCCGAACTTCATTTTTTTGAAGAGCACGAAGTTTAAGAATGAAGAACCAAATACTGCAAGGGCACCAATTGCCATAGGAACACCTGTAAGGCCTAACATAGCTGTAAGTGCCATTGAACTTAACGGAGCAGTAGCAACTACAGTGATGATACCACCAAGGATAATACCCATAAGGATAGGACTAGCAGTAGTAGATGAAAGAAGTACTTGTCCGATATTTAATAAAGTTGCATCTACAATAGGTGACATGATTGTAGCAATTAAACGTGTTAATGGCGCTGCAATAACGATAATTACAATAAGGTCTAAACCAGCAGGGATTTTTTTCTCAAAGAACTTAATAACATATGAAATTAAGTAACCAGCAATGAAACCAGGTAGGATACCGAATCCAGAACAAGTTAAGCCTACTAATACAGCATATGCAGGTGAAACACCAAGCGCTAAAGGTACAAGAATACCAGCAGCTACACCGCCTAAGCTACCATTAGCAGCACCTACACCTTGTAAGAAATTAATATTAAGTACATCTCCAAAGAAAGCAGCATGAAAAGCCTCAACCAAGAAGCTGGCACAAGCCGCATTAGCGAGCGCGCCCATTGCTTTCATACCATTTGGTGCTTTGTAACTAAAGAGTGAAAAGAGTCCGAGTACAAGAAGTAAAAGAAGAGTTCCGATTAGAATTTGCATAATTTAAGCCTCCACAATGATGTCAGAATGATGTTAGTTTGATTCGAATACTTGATTTTTAAGTTTGATACCCGTAGGCGTAATAGCGATACCACCTAAAGCTGTTTCTCTTAATTCTACAGGTAGAGAAGTACCGACTTTGTACATAGCAGAAAGCGCATCATCAAATGGAATTTTAGAGTCCACACCAGCCATTACTAAATCTACAGTAGCAAGTGCACTAATGGCACCAGAGATATTTCTTTTCGCACAAGGAATTTCTACAAGACCTGCTACTGGGTCACACACAAGGCCTAATACATTTTTGAAGATGATAGCAGCAGCATCTAAACTCATTTTAGGTGTACCACCCATCATTTCTACAACAGCAGCCGCTGCCATAGCAGCACCAGAACCACATTCTGCTTGACAGCCACCTTCAGCCCCAGAGAAAGTAGCGTTCATACCAATAATCATCCCTACAGCACTTGCAGCGAATAAACACTGAATCAGCTCTTCATCTGTTTTGTGAAGCTGCTCACCTGCTGTTAATAATACAGCTGGCAAGATACCGCAAGAACCTGCTGTTGGGCAAGCTACTATTTTACCCATAGAACCATTTACCTCAGCTGAGGAAAGTGCCATAGCCATAGCTTTTACTACACCATCACCCATAAGGGATTTGCCTGATTTTAAATATTGTTCTAAACGATAAGCATCTCCACCAATAAGCCCACTTAAAGAATAAACTTCTTTCTCACGTCCTAAAGTTGCGCCTTCTCTCATAGCATCAAGTGTTAATTGCATGTGCGCAAATAAGTCTTCGCGCGTTATACCTTTATCTTCTACTTCTCTTGCAATGGCATATTCACTAAGTGAAATATTATATTCCTTACAGATTTCCATAAGTTCAAGTCCAGATTTAGCAATTTTCATTAGAGTCCCTCCCTGCTTGGTTAATAACAATAACACGATTGATTCCTTCAACTTGCTTAATGCTTTGTATGATGTGATCAGGTACAGCATGATCTACTTCAAAAGTCATCGTAGCACCCATTCCTTTTTGGCTTCTTACAAGCTTCATAAAGGCTATATTAATCTTTTCTTCATAGAATAAAGCAGATATTTTAGCTACTGTTCCTGGAATATCATCATGACAGGTAATAATTGTCGGATATTCGCCTGTGATTTGAACTTTGTTACCATTGATTTCATTAATTTCAACCAGTCCACCACCGATAGAAGAGCCTAATACTTCCCATTTTATACCTTCGTTATCAGTAATTAAAAATTTAACAGTATTAGGGTGAACTTGACCTAAATCAGCAGGAACGAAAGCTACTTTAATCCCTTGAACTTCTGCTAGTACTAATGCATCTTTAAGACGGGGATCATCCGGATTCATTCCTAATATCCCAGCAACAAGTGCTCTATCTGTACCGTGGCCTTTATAGGTTTCTCTAAAAGAACCATGCAAAAGGAAAGTAACTTCTTGAATAGGTTTATTAACTATTGTTTTTGCGATTTTACCAAGTCTAGCTGCCCCTGCTGTGTGTGAGGAGGAGGGCCCAATCATAATTGGACCTAAGACGTCGAAAACTCCAATATTCGCCATATAAAACATCCCTTCTTAGTAAATTATTTAAAAAACATAGGTGTGTTTGTTAATAATTAGATTATAAAGCAGGGGGATGGGGTATGTACAGTTTTTACAACCATATTCCATAATTTACCTAGCAGAAGTATACACAATACACAAATCAATATCTATATCTTTAGATAAAGTAGATAAAATAAATAAACAATGATAGAAGTTCGATAAATTGTTATCATTACTATTGGAGGTTTTGTAAAAACACAAACGACTAATAAACAGTTATCCAATCTGCTCACCTTTTGATTCCTTCTATCTTGTGCTGTCCACCTAAAATTTCCGCTACTACGCAAAAAAACGGTAAACCTAATGGCTTACCGTTTTTTTGCGTAGACTAGATACTCTAAAAATTATCCTTGATTTCTTCTAGTTCAGCTAAAGGTATGGCTATTTCTATGAGTTTTTGTATACTATCATCTGGAATCATGTAATAAAATACCGCTCTGTTATCTTTGAAGTATACACAAAGACCTTCCACCTGTACCTCTTCTATTCCCTGTTCTTTTAATTTCTCTTTTAAAATTTTATTAAAAGCAGTTTGTGCTTCTTGAGTAGGTAAAATGAAATTTTGAGCATTAATCTCATCCACTGTTTTATCCTTACTAAGATCTATGTTGATACTATCTATGAACATTTTTGTTCCTAATCCTTCTATGTCTACACTTCCTCTATAAAGTACACTAAGGATTCTATCATCCATACGTGTTACCTTATAATCTAGTTCCAGATTAGAATAAGTATCCTTTTGATACTTTTCAACTACACTATAAAGACTTTGATTTATATAATTTTGTAAAAGTTCACCTTTATACCCTTCTACCTTAGGATAATTTACAAGTGGATTATGAGGTAATGTATATCTTTTCACATCATAATGTGCTTCAGATTCTAGTTGGAACAACTTTCCTGGATTTATTATTTCAAAAGATTGCATCCCCATAGACCCTGGGGCGATCTCATACTTGTTAAAAACAATTACAGGATTTCCTTTTTCATTAATATAAAAAGCCTGATTTTCTTTAATCCCTTTAAACCCTTCAAAATAAGTAGCACCTTCTTCGGCGATACGCTCTTTTATTTGACTCATGATTTGTTCATCAATAATCCTTTTGTAATCTTCACCATAGAAATCTTTTAAAGTGATGTCTTTTTGATTTTCTAGGTCAAAGTTGTAAAAATAAGCTACATCATATGCAGATCCTATAGTTTCTGTCTTATAAATACCTAGAGATACAATTCCATCTGTATTATACTTCACATCATAATCCATTTTGATATAAAGAGGTGTGTAATCAGATTCTTTGCCGCCTGTTGCTAGATAAGCTTCATGGTATTCCTCACCCCTATGTTTAGCTGATTCCAAAACATCTTGCATGTCTTTGTTTATTCTATCATTTATCGTTTTAGCATATACACTATACGCCTCACTACTAATTTGTGGGATAGTTACTTGTAATCTAAAATTTTTTGTATCCTCTTGAAAAGATTTTGGTGTCACTACTACTTCTGTATCTACTTGATTCTGTGATACTACTCTAGTTAGTTCATTAGCATAGGAATTAAAATACATTCCTCCCGTTCCTAAAGTTACTACTATTAATCCTACCTTTAAAGATTGTCTGATATGACATTTACTTATTTTTAACATTGTATCCACTCCTTTTTACAGTCTAAGACTTTTTAGACAGTTAAGTTATTTAAAAAGTTTCAACAAAATATATTTATAATGCTTTTTATAATCTAGATAGGCAACTTTTATTGTAATGGTATAGTGAATTTGTAACACTTCTATCTAATAGGCTATTCATTGAGTTTCAACCACTTCTTTCCCCATTCTTTCATTTCAATAAATACGCGTTCAAAATCGCGTCCCTTTTCTGTTAGTGAATATTCAACGGTAACAGGAATTGTAGGCATAACTGTACGGGTAATGACACCATTTGATTCAAGGCTTTTTAAGGCGTCAGAAAGTGATTTTGTACTTATTCCTAATTTTTTACTTAGTTCATTAAAACGTTTTGGTCCCGTATGCAATTCTCCCATAATAATAAACGACCATTTTCCACCAAATATCTCTATTACCTTCTTTATTGAGTCAACACACAGTTGATCATCCATAGGATTCATTTTTATAACCTCCCTAACTTGACTTTACAAAAGTAAACTTAGTGTACTATTTTTGCCTACTTTATTTTTTATACTATCCTGTTATAATAAATCCGTCAATTAAAATAAGAAGGAGGCCAACTAATGAAAACAATACTTGTAACAGGTGGAACAAGTGGAATTGGCGAAGGTCTTGCTATGAGTTACTTAGAAAATGGCGACCGTGTAATCGTTGTAGGAAACTCGCTTATAAATGGCAATATTTTATATAATAAAGCAAAAGAAATAGGTACAGAAGAAAGATTATTTTATATCCAAGCTGATTTGAGTTTAGTAAAAGAAAATCAACGGATCATTCAAGAGATTAATGATCGTTTTAACTCTTTAGATTTGATTGTTTTTTGTGCAGCTAAAAATAGCGCCTCGTATATCCAAACTCAAGAGGAATTTGAACTCACCTTTGCTCTGTCGTATTTGAGTAGATTTATCCTTAGCTATGGATTGAAAGAATGCTTAGAAAGGTCTGAAAATCCTATCATCCTTAATGTTTGTGGATCAGGAATGAAGGGAAAAGTAAACTGGAATGATTTGCAATATAAACAGAACTTTGATGCTAAAAAAGTTATGTTTCATAGTAGCAGACTCAACGATTTATTAGGTGTTCAGTTTGCACAAAATGATACTGTTGGTAAAATAAAATATATTATGTATAACCCTTGGGCAGTACAAACCCCTGGTATGATGGAAGTCTACAACACTCCATTAATGAAGCTAGTTTATAAATTAATTGGTAAACCAGTGAAAAAAGCAATTGTACCTATCATTGATTTACTAAACAATCCACCAACATCTACACTGTCAGCATATAGAGAACGTAAAAATTTAAGCCTTAATATTGCGTCATATAATCCTGAAAATGCCAAAAAGCTTTACGATATAACAATTAAATTATTAGCACAGCTTAATAACTAATAATTAATAACTATTATATATAAATTAGGAGTTTCTATTATGAATTTAAAAGAATTACAATCACTTATCCCAGCTCATACACCAGGCTACTTCGCTACGGTTGATGAAGAAAACAATCCTGATGTTCGTGGATGGCAATTTCAAGTAATTGAAGATGAGAAAATATACTTCTTTACTTCATCTAGTAAAAATGTCTGGAAACAGATTCAATCTAACCCATCAGTTGCGTTTATCTGTAATGCCAATGGTTATACTTTTCGTATCTATGGAAATGCTACACCAGTAACTGATTCAAATACAATTAAACGATTATATGATTCAGCTGCGGATGGCGTGAAAGCTGTTTACCCAACACCAGAATCTAATGGTTTTACAGTATTTTGTTTAGAACACGGAAGAGTAGCCTATGCTGAAGGCTTTGTTCCATTTACTACATTCGAATTTTAAACAAAATACATGCATTTTATAACTTGATTAATGATGATAAAAATGATTTATCTATTTTAGAAGATTATATATGTAAAAAGCATGAGAATATTTGATATAAACTCTTCCACAATACATATTGATATTAAAAGACAATTAAGTAAAAGATTTTATAATATAGTTACAACTAAAAAGTTTGTTACTTAAAAGCCAATCAACTTATAAGAACTAAAAAAGAGTAATAGGTTTTAAATCTTTAGCGAAAGACTTATCCTATTACTCTTTTTATTTCTGTATCTTATAATTACCTTCTCGTAACTATATATTTATAATATATATTTAC
>JAHLFD010000168.1:0-3273 GCA_018883975.1 Candidatus Niameybacter stercoravium | reverse complement strand
CTTTATCTTCATAGTAGATAATATCGTGACTCGTATAGACGGCATTGCTACTATCATTAGAAACAGCGACCCCATCTACTAAAATATTGTCATCCGATAAAGAGATGGAAATTTCACTAGAGGAAATAGGAACTTCCGCTGATGAGACAATGTTCACCTGATCTACAGCTAAAATAGGTGTAACAGGGGAGAGTAGTAGGCAAGCAGAAAGGGCACTACTTAAAAATTTCTTCATCTTCATGTTAAAACCTCCATTTTTGTTTCTATATTGAAAACTATAGAAATAAGAATACATGACTAGAATGAAAGTAGAGTGTTTATTAAGTGAAGATTAGGTGAACAAGAATAAAGTAAAAAACTCTCTATCACTAGAGAGCTTGAATAAAATTAATAAACACAGTAATGACAGCTGAGTTAATAAAGTCAATAAATAAACAGCCGACAATAGGTACTACAAAGTAAGGAGTAGGAACAAAGCCATATCTATTAGTCAGTTCATCCATATTGGCAATGGCATTGGGTGTAGCACCCATACCAAAGCCGCATATTGCAGAAGCAAATACAGCAGCTTCATAGTTTTTGCCCATGACTCTATAAGTAATGATGTAAGCAAATAATCCTACTAGGAGCACTTGAGCTAGGAGTAGTATAATAAGTGGCAGTGCTAGGCTAAAGAGCTCCCAAAGTTTTAGTCCCATAAGCGCCATGGTTAAGAAAAAGGATAAGCTTAATCCACCAAGTGTTTCTATCTCCTTCTCTACAATTTCTTTTCCCAGGAAATCATAAATATTTCTTATAATAGCGGCTACGATCATAGCACCAATATAGGAAGGAAAAGCAAGGTCTAATGTTTCAATCCATTCAGAGACGATAGAGCCTACACCCATGGCGATGAATAAAAAGCAGGCACCTGCCATGAGTTTTTTGTAAGATAATATATTATGATTTTCTTCATTATAATCTCCTACTTCATCAGGAATCCTACCTGAGTTTTCATCACAGACTGTTTTTAACTGATGGCGCAGTATTAGATTTCTAGCAACTAAACCACCAATAATACTTCCCATAATAAGGCCAAAGGTAGCAGAGGCTATAGAAACACTGGTAGCACCTGAGATTCCCATATCTTCAAGAATAGGGCCAAAGGAGCCTGCCGTTCCATGTCCACCTACCATTGGAATAGAGGCAGTGCAGAGCCCTAAAAGGGGAGAAAGGTGAAAGAGAGAAGCTAGGGTGGTACCCACTATATTTTGCGAAATAACGAGTAAGATGGAAAGACCTAGAAAAGTAATGACTTTACCCCCACCTTGCTTTAATATTTTAAAACTGGCAGTAAAACCGATGCTAGTAAAAAAAGCAGTCATAAATATATTTTGCAGCGAGGTATCTAGATTAATGGTAACAACACCTGTAAGGTTAAAAATAAGCATAATCAGTGCTACTATAAAACCACCCACAACAGAGGGGGGAATACAGTATTTATTTAAGATATTAAATTTATTTCTAAGATATTTACCCATATAAAAGACTAGGGAGACTAAAGCCATAGTTTTATAAACATCTAAATTTAATGTCATTTGCCAAGGCATCCTTTCTTTAGTAAAGTACTATAGTGTTAGTATGTAAAATATGATGTAGACTATACAGAACCATAGAAATCATTATAAAAATGTAATGGCAATAGACAGTAGATTGCTAAAAATATACAATGAGTATTAGAAATACTTTTTAATAAAAGGGTGATACATATGCTATTTAAGAATAAAATTAAAAAACAAATAGAGCTTCAAATTAATGATCTAAAGCTCTATTTAGAAAATAACTATAAAGATTTAGCTATTCAAGCAAGAAAGGATGCTATTGCGCTGGTGGAGCAAAGTTATAAAAATAAGCAAATAAATGAAAAAACTTATTTAAAATATCAAAAGCAGTTAGGTGAATATACAGAGCAGATGAAAGATTATAATCATCAGCAATTTTATAGATCTTAGTAGCCTAATGAAGAGATAGTTTTATAACCACTAATAATATTTTTACAAGTGAAGACATTTTGTTTTAAAATACAAAAAGCTAACCTAAGTCGTCTCTCTCCCTTTTAACAGACAGGCTTAAGTTAGCTTTTGGTGTTTGTGGCAATAGGTCCTACAGAGCAGTTATTCAATTCAACCTGCTTTTATTAATCTTAGCCATAGGCATTGGTGCTTTTTGGATTTATCTTATGACACGCTCTGCATGCAGGAGGCTATAGGTGGAGGAGGCCTCTATGGCATACCAAGGCAAGATTCTGAATGAGGAGAGTGTAGATGAAAATGCAGAAAAATAAAGATTTACTAGTTAAAGTGATAGGTTAATGTAACACTTGAACCCTAAGGAATTAAAGGTACTTTGATTCTTAAATAGTTTGAATGTAAAATACTTTGATAAAAAAATAGTTTGATATTCGAAATAAATTGGTTTATAATAAGTAAGAAATACAGGATAATACAGGAGATAGACTAATGAAAAAAATATTAAAGATTGCAGGGATAAGTATTGGCTCTATTATATTAGTAGCAGTACTTGGCTTAGGAATTATATTTTCAGGAGAAATTCGTACTCTGCTTACTTTTAAACAATTAAATGATCAACCTTTTTATGAAATGACCTATCATGCAGATTATGGCCTTGATGAATTTCTAGAACAGGGTGCAGCTACAGATGATGAACTTGTAAGCTTTGTAACGAAGAAGATTTTAAAGGGTGTTTCTTTTGAAGTAAACCCAGATGGTGCATGCAGTACTTTTATTGCGACAACACCAGAGGGCGATGATCTCTTTGGAAGAAACTTTGACTATGTGCCTTCAATTGGCTTGATTGTACGTACAGCACCTAAAAATGGTTATGAATCTATATCTGTGGTTAACTTAAATCACTTAGGATTAAGTCAGGAAAACATGCCAACTAAAAATCTTTTAAATCGTATTATTACTTTAGCAGCGCCTTATGCGCCTTTAGATGGTATGAATGAAAAAGGACTTTCAATTGGTGTACTTGTGATTAACAAAGGAATTGTACATCAATCAACAGGTAAAGTACCTATTACAACAACTTCAGCAATTCGTATGATTTTAGATAAAGCAGCAACTGTTGATGAAGCCATTACTTTACTTGAACAATATGATATGAACTCAAGTGGGGATACAGGTTACCATTTCCAAATTGCTGATGCTGAAGGGAATACAGCTATTGTAGAATACATAGATAATGAAATGCACGTTTTAACAAAAGAAGAGG
>JAHLFD010000013.1:0-5219 GCA_018883975.1 Candidatus Niameybacter stercoravium | reverse complement strand
ACCTACACTTTTATACAACGTTAAAATTTCAGCTTCCTTATATTGCTCATATTTTTTAATTTGAATTTCTTTCATGTAGTTGCTCTCCTACTCTTTTTAATAAATTTATATTTATTTTTTTTAAAATTATTTCTTCGGCATTTGTCGTACATATAGATAGTTATTATATCCTACTATCTTTTCATAGATGGCAAGGGTAAGCTTTGAATTAATGACTTCTCGCATTCCTGTATCTATATAGCCAGCACTTTCATAGCATTTTCTATTTGCAATTTGATCTATTGGAAAATCAAGTGTATACCTTTTTGCATCTAAAATTTCTCTTTCACATAATAAAATGACTTGTTTTGCAATGCCCTTACCCTGATACTGTGGATCAATATATAGTCTGGCAAGATAATATTTACCTTCTGACTTTTTATAATAAGCTATACCTCCACATAAACGTCCATTATAGTATATTTTCCAATATAGAATTTTATCTAGGCTGAGCCATTTTATCATCTCATCTACGCCTTTAAGATATGGGCTCTTTTCATCTTTATAAATAGCATATAATCTTTTAAAAGCCGCTTTTTGAATATTATTTAGTTCATTGATATCTTCCATCTTAGCTTTTTCTATGTAAATATTCATTTATATTTCTCCTTTAAGCATAATGACTTAGAGTATGTGTACTTGGTTAAATTTAAACAGACTTATACCACTTCGGAATAGGATTTGACATCTGGTCATACCAATCTAACACATCTTGAAATTGATTAATCATAGTTTCTAGATCACTTTTTCCAAATGGGATAGCCCAATAAATAGAGGATAATGTGTTACTACTAATATAAAGTGCTAATAGTTGCCAGAAAAGATATGGTACATCATGATTAAAATACCCATCAATACGTCCAGAGGCAAAATATTTACTGCATGAAGCACACCATACAATACGATTAAACTCTTCCCAAGGATCCCCATTATCTAGTCGGTTAAAGTCAATAATGGATAGCTCGCCTTCTGGTGTTATAATCATATTGCCTACATGGTAATCACCATGGTGCAAGCTTTGAATACGGTTAACCAAAAGATGGCGGTGTTCATCAATATATGTAAAAAATCTATCTTCCCCTTCCAAGTGAATGCCACAATTTTTATAACCCTCAATTTTACGATTTATTTTTTTATTGAAATAGAGTGCCCAATCTTCTTGAGTAGATGGGGCAGGTATAGAATGAATTTGCTTTAGAATTTGACCCGCTTTTAATCCTAGCTCGTATTGTTTTTTGACAGGTAACGTAGGTATAACTTTTTGAGCATCCTCTCCTTCTATCCAAGTTAGAAGCATATAGACATTTTTTCCATCATTACAAATACCAAAGTCCTTAGGAACTGACATTGGAATATCTTTTTTGACGAGTTCACAGAGGGTGTTATACTCAGACTTTTTACGTTCAAACTCAGTAATATTTGAAATACGTAATAATAGCTTTTCACCGTAAGTGTTCTCAATATAATATTTCTGGTCATCTGACCACCCTTTATGAATCTGTTCAATCTGAGTAAAAGTATGATAATTAGGAAGATCTTTAAAGTTCATATGGCCACCACCTATTCCTTTTTATAATCTTTATTTTATAATCATAGCATATTTAGAATTTTTAACCAATAAAAAAGACCTGTTATCCTAATTAGAATAACAGGTCTTTTTTATAGAAGGATTACGCTAAAGTAATAAGTCCTTTATCTTTCATAGTTTGAACGGCCATCATAATACCAAGATAAGCATGATAGTCTGTAAGACCACCTTGGAAGAATACTGTATAAGGCGGTTTAATCGGTGCATCAGCACTAAGTTCAATAGAAGCTCCTTGAACGAAAGCTCCAGCTGCCATAATAACAGGGGCATCATAGCCAGGCATATCCCATGGTTCTGGTACAACATAACTATCAACTGGCGCACCTTTTTGAATGCCTTGGCAGAATGCAATAACATTTTCTGGTGTACGCATATTAATGGCTTGAATAATGTCACTTCTAAATTCATTTGATTTAGGCATTACTTCAAAGCCAAGCTTTTCAAATAAAGCTGAAGCAAAAATAGCACCTTTTAGGGCACTTGCTACAACTTGTGGTGCCATAAAGAGACCTTGCAGGACAGGTTGGTTAAGCCCGAGCGTAGCACCTACTTCTTTTCCAAGACCTGGTGCTGTAAGACGCATTGCAGCATTTTCTACATATTCTTCTTTCCCAACGATATAGCCACCAATAGGTGCTAACCCGCCTCCTGGATTTTTAATAAGAGAACCCACACAAAGGTCAGCGCCTACTTCTGTAGGTTCTTTTACGTCTACAAATTCACCATAGCAGTTATCTACCATACAGATGATATCGCTGCGAATGCCTTTGATAAAGCTAATAAGCTCGCCAATTTGTTCTACTGTAAAAGTAGGACGGTAGCTATAGCCTTTAGAACGTTGAATGGTTACCATTTTTGTCTTTGGTGTAATAGCCTCACGAATTGCATCGTAGTCAAAAGAAAAATCTTCTTTTAAGTCTACTTGTTTATATGTAATGCCATATTCTGCAAGGCTTCCTACTGTAGGTCTAATTCCGATTACACCTTCTAATGTATCATAAGGTTTCCCTACAGGAGATAAAAGTTCATCCCCAGGACGTAAGTTACCAAATAAGGCTACTGTTAAGGCATGTGTGCCTGACATAAGCTGAGGTCTTACAAGACCAGACTCTGTCTTAAAGATATCTGCATAAATTTGCTCTACTACTTCACGGCCTAAATCGTTGTAGCCATAGCCTGTTGTGGCAGCAAAATGTACATCACTTAATTTATTTTTTTGCATAGCAGCAAGTACTTTAGCACCATTTATATGCATATTGGCTTCAATACGCTCTAAAACAGGTGCAAGTTCAAGTTTTGTCTGTTCACAAAACTGTTGTGTCTCATGATCGATATTAAATAATTCAGATAGTGTATTCATGATTACTCCTTTGTTACGGCTTCTAAGTAAATTCAACACTATTCATTATACCTCTATTAAAAATATATGCAAGGCTACAAGAACTAAAGGCTTAATATTGGACTCAATCTATGGGGATTTTCAAGTTAATTTGCTCTTCTGATTATCTAGTTTAGAGATAATGGTACAAGCTGGTTGCTTACCTTATTTCATATTCTCATTGCCCAAAGTTCCATTCATTACTTGCCATGCGTTATATTTGTCCATGTTATCCCTTTTTATTACTTCAGAGTACTAAAAAAGACCAGCTATTTTACCCGCTCCTCTAATTTATTCACAGTAATTGACTATACTTTGAAATTGAATTTCTTGCTTCTTCTTAAGTTCTCTTTCAAACCAATACTTATGTTGCATACCAAATGTTATTAATATCCTCTTATAGTTACTTTGATTTAAAATAGATTCTATATGCTTAAAGTTCTCCTGATTATGTCTTTCCCAAAAATCTTTTTCTAGATTATCTTTAAAAAACCACAAAGAATCTATATCCATTAAAACCTCTCTTTATTTACTATTCTTTTATGGATAAACAATTATTTAGAGATTGCTCTGAAATCAAATTAAGAATTTAATACCATTCAACACGTGATAACCAATTACTTTTTTCTGAGAACTTCTTTGCTAATGATAGACCTAATTCACGATTAGTAGCTGGGGCAACAATAAATAATCCATCATGACTCGACCACCTCCTCGAACTTCCTTCAAATTCATTCTCTTTAAATAAGTAATTCTTATATTTTCCCTGTATTGCTACAACCCTGTCTCTTTCATATTCGCTGTCACCAATCCTGTACTCTTTACCCTCTAGCACTACATCTATATTTCGAGTTAATGGCATAAAACAAAGAATAGCTAAGCCTACAAAAATAATAACTGTAATTATAATAATTTTTATTTTCCCCATATTCTCTCTCCCTTCTATTTATTATTTTAAGCTTATCATATACATCAAGAGTAATAATTTCATTTAGTCATCCTTTCTAGTTTAATTTTGGGTATAAAAAAGTACACCTCTTGGATGTACTGTATAAATTAATTATTCAGATTTATCTTCCATCTCAATCTCTAGTTCAAATTGCCCTATTTTAGGTGAAAGCCAATTATATCCTACTCCAAATATTACACCTACTAAACCATACAAAATAGGACCCAATATTAATACTGTAATACAATATAAAAGAGAGCCTAAACTGGATGGTGCTACAACAAACATTAAAATACATAAAATAATTATGGGTAAAATACTAATAGCTACAATACCTAAAAATAATTGTTTAAGATTAATTTTTTTTACTTTAATTTTTTTCATATTTCTCCCCCTAATATACTGTTTCTTATAATATTATAATGTATTTATTTGTAAAATTCAAACTATATCTTTTTTAATAACCACACCTTAGTAGCTACTAAACTTCTTTGTGTTGCTATTTTTTCATCACTCTCCTTTACATCGGGCTTGTTTCTGATATATATCTTATCAGTATCATCACGCAATTTAGCTTAATATTCAAGTCTCTTATCAATGTTATCCTTAATCATATGTCCAGTTCTTGTTGTAATACTTTTAGTTGGCCTTGCCATGATGTCATCCTCTTTCTAGTTCTAGGGTATGAAAAAAGAGCCTATAATAGAATATTCATACAGACTCAGTATTTATTTATCCTTGTTTATATTATTTAAATACTATTTATAGATATAAAGGCAAAGAAAAACAACACATGTCCCTAATAAAATTAGAGAAAAATCATGTGTTGTCATTCTTTTCGTACTATACATATAATAAGGATTTTATATTCTGTTAAATCCCTTCTATCTCAATACTTACACCTTATTCTGTTGCTGATGCAATATTGAGATTAACAGTTTTTGATGGACAAACAGTTGAAATAGCGTGTTTATAAATCATATGTTGTTTGCCCTCACTTTCTAAAAGTACAACAAAATTGTCAAACCCTCTAACTGTTCCTTTAATTTGGAAACCGTTTGTTAAGAATACTGTAACAGGTACACGGTCTCTTCTTAATTGATTTAAAAGTAAATCTTGAAGATTAATTGCTTTGCTCATATGATATACCCCTCCTAAGGATTTGATAGATTAATTGTATAGGATAATACTAAACTTGTCTATATATTGCCTAAATTTTCTAGTTCCACTACGAATAGTATGAACTGAATTCTTCTTTATTATAC
>JAHLFD010000167.1:0-4345 GCA_018883975.1 Candidatus Niameybacter stercoravium | reverse complement strand
AACAAAATGTTGTATCAAAACAAGTACCAATGATGAAAAAAGAAGGTCAAGATGTAACAGCTGTTCTTGCTGAAATGAAAGAGCTTTCAGAAGAAATCAAAGGTATTGACCAACAAGTAAAAGAAGTAGATGATAAACTTCAAACTATCCTTCTTACACTTCCAAATACTCCAAACCCACAAGTACCAGTTGGTGCAAGCGATGAGGAGAATATCGAACTTAGAAGAGTAGGGGATGTAAGAGAGTTTGACTTTGAAATTAAAGCGCACTGGGATCTTGGTGAAAGCTTAGATATTCTTGACTTTGAAAAAGGTGCTAAAGTAACAGGGGCTCGTTTCACATTCTACAAAGGCTTAGGTGCTAGACTTGAGCGTGCTATCATGAACTTCATGCTTGATATGCATGTAGACAAACATGGTTACACAGAAGTATTCCCTCCATTCATGGTAAATAGAGCAAGTATGACAGGTACAGGTCAGCTTCCAAAATTTGAAGAAGATGCTTTCAAAGTACAAGGTACAGATTACTTCTTAGTACCAACAGCAGAAGTTCCTGTAACAAATATGTATAGAGACCAAATTCTAGATGGTAAAGACCTTACAATCAAACACTGTGCGTACACAGCATGCTTTAGAGCAGAAGCTGGTTCAGCAGGTCGTGACACAAGAGGGATTATCCGTCAACACCAATTCAACAAAGTAGAAATGGTTAAATTCGCTAGACCAGAAAATTCTTATGAAGAGCTTGAAACACTTACAAATGATGCAGAAGGTATCCTTCAAGCTTTAGGCCTTCCATACAGAGTTGTAAGACTTTGTACAGGGGACTTAGGATTTAGTTCAGCTATGACATACGACATCGAAGTTTGGATGCCAAGCTATGGTCGTTATGTAGAAATCTCAAGCTGCTCAAACTTTGAAGATTTCCAAGCTAGACGTGCAAACATTAAGTTTAAAGATAATATTAAAGATAAAGCACAATTCATCCATACATTAAATGGTAGTGGTCTTGCTGTAGGTCGTACGACAGCAGCTATCCTTGAAAACTTCCAACAAGCAGATGGATCAGTTATCATTCCAGAAGCACTTCGTCCATACATGGGTGGCGTAGAAAGAATTACAAAATAAACATTATAAAGTATTAAAGAGGTTGCTTAGCAACCTCTTTTAGTTTATACGAAGTTACGAAGAGATCCCCATAACATATAAAGTATGGCTAGAGTGATCAATAAAAGCCTATAGAATAATCTCGTATTAATAAGATGCATAAGATAGAGTAGCCAAGAGGTGTAGTGCTTATGAAAAAAGCTGTTAGCAATAATAGTTATACTGTCCTCTATAACGAGTACAAAAGTAAAAGGATAGGCAAAAAGAGTGAGTATAGGGTTATAGTCAAGTGCTTCATGAAAATTAAAAGTAATAAAGTTAAGGAGGGAGCGAGTGCCTCCGCACATAGGACAAAGGATATGATAGGTGTTGTACCAGTAACAAATAGATTCAGATTTTAGGGAAGTCTTTGTAAGCATATAAAGTGATAGAAGTACTAGAATATAGAGTACAAGTCTTCCTATATGTAACAGGTTTTTGACAGGTTTAATGGTCATAGTATACTCCTTAGCAAGGTTAAAAAGTTTGACTAATCAAAAAATATTTGATAATACTTTATACTTATAATACAATAAAATCAGGTAAAGGGGGAGTAGAAATGGATCAAGATCAAGAACAAAGACAAAATCAGACAGAATATAAATCGGTACCAACTCAGTATACATCAAATAGTGGTCAGAATAGCTACCATCATGAAGTGGAAAGCACGCAGGGACAGGGGTATGGTATTGCCAGCCTATGTCTAGGGATTGTAGGTCTTTTATTATCTTGCTGCCTTCCTGTTATTGGTTTTATACTACCCGTTTTGGCTATTGTATTTGGTGTCATAGGCATTAAGTATCCTAGTGGTAAAGGTATGGCTATAGCCGGGCTTATATTAGGATGTATAGGAATAATTCCTGCTCTATTTATGGTATTTGCTCTTATTGCTTATTAGATATGAAGTTAAAGAAAATAACAAAGTTAAAGCTTATGGTAGCTAGTGTGACACTTATTGGGGCACCGATTATAATGATAGTAGTAAGTGTACTAAGTCATAATCAAACCACTTGTATATTTGATGCTTTGGGGTTTAAATGCTTAGGATGCAATATATTAGGAGCACTTCATAAGTTAAAACAAGGTCAATTTGTAGAAGCGTTTTATCAAAATCCTTTGATTTACATATGGATAGGCTTAGGAGGGAGTATCCTCATTAGCGAATTATATACTTTAGGTAAGAGGATTATTGATCGAACATATAAGCATGATAGTTTATTGGAATGGCTATTGAAGAAGATGTTTAAAGGGATATTATTATAAGGAGGAGAATAAAAATGTTTTGTCCAAAATGTGGAGTAGAAGTAAAAGATGAGGATCAATTTTGTAGTAAGTGTGGTGCGAGTATATATGGAGCAGAACCTAATCAGCAATATACAAGTTATAATGCACAGCCTCAATATGCACCAGTAGATAATCGTAAATCTAAATTAGTAGCAGGCCTTCTACAACTTTTCTTAGGAGGATTTGGAGTAGGAAGATTTTACTTAGGCTATACTTCTATAGGTGTTGCACAACTTCTTGTAAGTTGTCTTACTTGTGGTATAGGTGCAATCTGGCCATTTATTGATGCCATTTTAATTCTATCAGGTCAAGTGCCTACAGATGCTGATGGTAATACACTTAAAGATTGAGATGAGATTAAATAAAAAGGGAGTTTCCTAAAACTAGATAGTTAGTTTTAGGAGACTCCCTTTCGTTATATAAGAGAATGACTTTTCCTTTTTATTTATAAAGACCTGGATGGATAGGGCCATATTGGAGAAGTAGGGTGCTAAGTTTATCTGTAAGATAAGTAGCTTCTTCTAAGGTTAAGTTACTGTCTGGGGTTGTACTACTTGGGCGTGTAACCTCTATAGCACCGGTACCTATGTTAAGTGTATCTGTGATATAGTTTAGTATCTTTAAACTTTCTGCATAAGGGATAGGTTGGTTAATTCTATAAACAGGGCTAGTTGGAAGCGCATAAGGTACAAATGTATATTGGAGGCTTTCTGGAAGCATACGTTCTAACATCATAAGAAAAGTATGACCTGTAGTAGCATCCATATAACTTTTTGTTGTAGGTTTTAGCCAGCCATTGGTAAGAGCAGTTTCCACATAAGGTTGCCCCCAAGAAGAGTAGGAGATATTTTGAAGTAACAGGCCTCCATTTTCATCTTTTATAGCTTTAAAATTACTACTACCATATTCAAAAAGTTTATTGATATCTTCAAAGTGACCTGGATTATTAGACTTCATAACAACAGCTATTAGGTCTAAACCATCATATTTGGCTTTAGCTACAAGTGCACGTCCAGCTGGTGTATGATAACCAGTTTTTGCAGCTACAACATGTTCATTATAAAAAGGAGAGTCTTTTTTAAAGAAAGCTGCAGTATGTTTTAGTGGTAAGACTGTGCCTTTATTAAGAACATGAAAATCATAAAGAGGAGTCCCTGCAATTTGGCTAACTATAGGATTATTAAAAGCTGCTGTTGTAATCAGAGATAGGTCATAAGGTGTTGTATAGTGATTAGGGTTATGGTAGCCATGAGGATTTACGAAATGAGAAGAAGTAGCACCTAAACTTTGAGCCTTTTCATTCATTTTACGAGCAAAACTTTCAATACTGCCTGCATTGTAGAGGGCCATGTCATGAGAAACAAAATTATCTGAGCCCATCATAATAGCATAAATACCATCTTTATACCCATATTGATCGCCCACTGAAAGTCCGATGTGGCTACTATCTGAAGGAACCTTTTGAATACTATCTTGTGATTTTGTAATAACTACATTTTCATCCATGGATTCAACAAGCAAAAGAGAAGTAAGGACTTTAGTGGTACTAGCAGGATAGAAACGTGAATGGCTATTTTTACTATATAAAATAGTTTTAGTTTGGGGCTCAATTAATATAGCCCCTTCAGCAATTAAATCAGGTGAAGGTGAAGCAAAAATCGAGGTAGAAAAGATAATATAGAATATAAATGTATAAAGTAATTTTCGTTTCATTTAATAAGAACTTCCTTATAAGTTTTTAGTGCAAGGTATAAGTGTCTTAATAATACCAATAGCATCTTCATCTACAACTTGGTATTCAATCTCCAGACCATTACGTATACCTTTGATAATGCCAGCAGCTTTGAGCTTGGCTAGATGCTGAGAAATGGTAGATTGAGGCATGCACATGCAGTGCTGGATATTAGTAACATTAC
>JAHLFD010000166.1:0-18601 GCA_018883975.1 Candidatus Niameybacter stercoravium | reverse complement strand
AAATCATAATCATCTTGACCCTGATTTTTCTATTATCTTTCATCCTAACTTTCTTAGTAAAAGCATCCAATTTAATGACATGATGCACTGGCATGAAAGCCTTGAAATGATCTATCTCATAGAAGGGAAATGCCATGTAGTATGCGGGCCTAACAAAGTACTTGCTACACCTGGCGACCTCATTCTCATTAATGCCAACGATCTACATAAATTTGAGGCCATGAGTGAACACGCCCATTACTACTGCCTCATCATTCATTCCTCTCTTTACGAAAGCTTAGGGCTAGATACCTTAAATCTCTTATTTGAAAATAAGATTACCAGTCCCAAATGTATTGAAATTTTTAATCAGATTATTTATGAGATGACACATCAAGATACCGCCTATAAAGTAGCTGTTAAAGGCCTTATCGCTAACTTATTAGTAGAACTCATACGGCATCATATCTTGCAAGATACTAGCCTCCTTGTCCTAGACCAGAATAATAAAAAAATAAACTTAGTTAAAAATGCTATCCAGTATATACAAAAGCATTATCGAAACAGCATGACTATAGACGATATTTGCTCAAATATCGGATTTAGCAAATATTACTTCTGCCGTACCTTTAAGGAGATTACTAACAAAACAGCTACTGATTATATCAATTATCTGCGCTGCCAATATGCTCAGAAATTACTTCGTTCAGGTAATTATAATGTGAGTGAGAGTTGTGAACTAGCAGGATTTAGTAGCTTACCCTACTTCTCTAGAATTTATAAAAAGTATATGGGCTATCCCCCTTCAGTTGAAAAATAAATAGCCTTCTATTCTTGATTTCCAAATCTTTCATTTTATGTTAATATGAAAGCATATTACTAAAGGAGTTGTGTGAATGGGAATATTAGATTTTCTTACTGCAAAAAAATATAAAGATGACAAAAACTCACCAACGGAAGAAATCCAATACCTCCACTTAAAAGATGAGTTAAAACTACTAAATGATAAAAGAGATGCCCTCTCGCGTACTTGCTTGGAGCTCGATACGAGATTAAATCAATTAAAGTACACTGTATCTGAACTTGAGAATACGATAAATATCCAATCCTATGGTTTTTATGAAACCAAATATGGCTTTGAAAATTCAACGCTTTATAAAAATAAATTGGCTGAGGTTAGGGATCAGCAAAAACAATTAATTAAAGATAAAGCAGCTACTCATCACAATCCGGAAAAAGAATTTATTCTGGATACTATAAAACTTGCATTACGTACATTTAACAGTGAATGTGAAAATATTATTACAAAAGCCAAACATAGCAATTTAGAAGCCTCTGAAAAACGTATTCATAAAGTTTTTGATGAGATTAATACTCTAACACATATGCAGGAAGTCTCCCTAAGTAAGGAGTACTTAAACTTAAAAATTGCTGAACTTTATCTTAAACATGAGTATGAACTTAAAAAACAACAAGAAAAAGAAGAACAAGCAGCTATTAAAGACCGCCTAAAAGAAGAAGCTAAAACATTAAAAGAACTTGAAAGTGCCAGAAAAAAACTTGAGAAGGATGAACTCCGTTTTAAAAATACTGTCAATGAAGTACATACCAAATTAGAAAGTGCTACTGAAAGTGAACAAGCCAAACTACTTAAGAAATTAACAGATACAGAAGCTAAACTAAAAGCGCTCACACAGACTAAACAAGATATCCTAAGTAGAGAACAAAATGTAACTGCTGGCTACGTATACATCATTTCCAATATGGGTTCATTTGGTGAGGATGTGTATAAAATCGGTATGACAAGAAAGCTAGATCCAGAAGAAAGCATCAAAGAACTTAGTGGTGTATCTGTTCCATTTAACTTTGATATTCATGCTATGATTTTTTCAGAAGATGCCATAGCCCTTGAGAAGAAACTACATAAAAGATTTAGCAAAAATCAGCTCAATAAAGTCAATGCTACAAAAAACTTCTTCAAAGTGCCTCTTAGTGAAATAGAAGATTTCCTTCAAACAGAATGTCATATCTCTGTAGAACTTATACAATCAGCCGATGCTGAAGAATATAGAAAATCTTGTTCGCCCCAAAAGTCTGCTATGATTAACTCGCTCATTGTAGGCCATGTTATACCAACAGAAGAGCTCTAACCTTCAATCTGGGTTAGAGCTCTTCTGTTTACTTATGTATCAATATTTAAATTTCATCTAAGGTTTTCATCAGTACATACCTTCTTAGACCGCCATACTTTAGCTTATCTTTTTTCACTTCATAGCCTAACTTCAAAAAGTTATTAACACTAAAAGTATTATAAGGTGAAGCTGTGGCACATAGAATAGGTGTCTGTTTTTCTTTTGCAATCTCTTCTAGAAGGCTACACATCCTATACTGTAGGTTATTCCCTCTATAATCGGCTTTAACAAGTACAGTATCTACTTGCCCCACTTTTAGTAGTTCTTCTCCTTCTATCCCTACATCATAACCGTAATTGGATGGATTATAACCTCTTTTTAAATAAATAGCTAAGGCTGCCAATTCATTCTCTTCTGTAACATATCCTAAAAGCACACCTTCTGTGTCAAAATGACTTTGTACTTCTTCTCGGTCTGATGGCATATAGAGCTGCTTATCTTCTAACCCCTCTACAATCTCATCTTGTAACGCCATAATCTGATCTATATCTTCAAAAGTTAATCTTTTTAAAGTGAGTTTTACAAGCTCACCGTCTTTTCTTTTTGCTTGTATGCTTTGATTCATATCATAATACTCCTACTTCTTGTTTTAGCTCTATTATAAATAGAACTTAGGCATAATAGCAATTCCTAGTCTATAACTTTAATATTTAGGATTTATTTAAATTTTCTTCAAAAAAGTTGAAGAATTTTCACTACATCGGACTATATAGTATATGTAAGATGCAAAACACATCCTAGGTAGTAGAAGCATCCTACATTTCGTAAGCTAATAGCTCACTTGCTGGTTCCCCCTTCCAGTAAGAAAGCTTTCTAGCTTACACCCCTATAGACCTATGTCGTGGCAGCAAGGTCTATAAGGTTCAATTTTTATCGCACTTATCCTTCATAAAGATCTCTGGCAAAAGGATCTGGATGCGTACGCCTATCTAACGGCAGCTCCATATATCCCTCGGTGCTACCTCCCATCTAGCCTTTATATATGCACTGGCATCCCTGTAAACGGCAGTTGCGGATCATACCCACCTCGGTACCTATGGCGTGCTTTAAGAAAAGCCATCTCTTCCAACCCTTAGGCCTATTTACTTATGAAAACTAAGTTGCTTAAATCTTTGCCACACCTAAAAAGCCGAGCCTATGCAATTATTTTAAGGGGGACTGCATGGTGCTTGGCTTTTTGGCGTTCTTTATTAAAACTTTCCAAGCATATAAAAAAGCTGACCTTATTGGTCAGCTTTTGCTTGTTCTAACAATCCTTCTATACTTATTAGCAGCTTACATCTACCCATAGCATACAGTGATCAGAGTAGTTATTCTTCACCATACCTACTTCATTAATATGTAAATTTTTACTCAAAATAATATTATCAATTTGATGGATCACACAGTCTTCTCCTTGGAAGGTATCATGCCACACCCCATTATGCCCATTAGTAATTTGATAATCCTCTAAAAATAGCTCAAACTCGCTTCTATCTCCTATATTAAAATCACCTGTTACGATTTTAAACTCAGCCTTATCCTCATCTAATAGACGTTTTAAATAAGCCATTTGATCTTTTCTTGTCTTGGTATCTTCAAAACTAAGGTGTGTATTATAAAAAGAACCTGTGTGCTCCCCTATTTTAATACTGATTTTTTGATAAATTCTCTGCTCAAAACCATTACTCTCTAAAGGCTCAGATGTAACATCTAGAGCAGGTACATTCACTAAGCATCCTAACCCATAGGCGCCTCCATCAAAGTCTATAGCCTTATGAAAAGCCGAAAAAGTTATATCCTTACTTTTAAGAGCCTCAATCTGATTAACCTGTTGGCTTCTCCCCGTCTTGTTATCTACTTCCTGTACCCCTAATACATCAATTTCTTGTTCATCAATCATCTTTGAAAGTAATCCTAAATCCTGATGACAGTATTGTCCTGCTGCAATATTATAAGTTGCAATTTTCATGCTATCCTTCCCTTCCTCAATACCTATTTTCTTCTTTATTATACTACTGTATACTATAAAAAATATAGCTAATCGCTAAAATACTTAATATAAATATATCCCTATACTTATATCAAGCATTTTGCTTTTACTTAATCTATTATTAATGTAATTTTTAATTTGTTATTCTTACAGTATTTCTACCTCTTTACGCTATCCCCTCAAAGAATCGTAGCACTTTCTGAATACCCACTTCCCAGAAGTCCCAATTGTGCTCCCCTTCCCATACCTCATAGTTAAAGTCAAAATGGATTTCTTCTAAGTACTTCTTGAATGCCTCATTGTCTTCATATAAGAAATCTCTCGTTCCACATACAAGCATAAGTCCTGGCCTTTTGGCAGGTGCTAAATCCATAAGATCTGCTGTCAGTTTATATAAATCACAACTTTCATCTACAGGCTTATCTCCTATAATAGCTTTAATCCATTTCTCATCTCGTCCTCTTCCTTCCATTCTAGCTTTCATATCACATGGCGCAGAAAGGGCGCCGCAGGCTTTGTATCTTTGTGGATTTCTAAAAGCACATAACATAGACCCATAGCCTCCCATAGAAAGGCCAGCTATATAAGTCTTTTCTCTATTTGGCTTAATACCAAACATCTTCTCACAAAGCATTGGCAACTCTTCTGTTATGTAAGTATAGTAATTGCCGCCATACTCCATATTCATATAAAAGCTAATATGTACTTCTGGCATAATGACAATATAGCCATACTCCTTAGCATAATGCTCAATACGTGTCCATCTAGTCCATGCCCCGCATCCATCAGACATACCATGAAGTAGGTACAATACTTTAGGCTCCTTCTCACACATATCCTGCGGCAAAATAACATTGAGTCCTACATTCATCCCTAAAGATTTTGCATAAAGTTCTCCTTTAAATAAAGCCATGTTCATTCCCCCAATTTTTTATTTCCCATAACTATTTTATTCTCACTCTAAGCTCATTAATCATACCGCTTAAGTACTTGTTTAAGCCTATTAAAATAAATGTGAAATTCTTAGATTATGAATCATCTCTACGATTTCTTTAGTACGCGTACAGCCAAACTTCTTCAGCAAGCTTTTAATCTGTGTTTTAACCGTCACTACCTCTACGCATCTAAGCTGAGCAATCTGCGCTACCTTATGCCCTTGAAGTAAGAGCTTTACCAGCTCTCTTTCTGTGGGTGTCAGTTTGGAAATGGTATGAATAAAGTAAAGCAAACTCCTTTCAGAGGTTTGCAGCCGTGTAAACTCCTGCATAATCTTCTTTTGAAATTTCATCTCTAGTATAGGCTCATCCTCATAAGCACATCTTATATGATGAAGAAGCTTTTCTTCCTCACAGCCTTTAACTACATAATCTACAGCCCCTGTTGCCATAGCTGTAATCACCATATCATCTGTTTCATGTGCTGTTAGAAAAATAATTTTAATCTCTGGATAATCAAACTGGATATGTTCCGCTGCCACAATGCCTGAGTTGATTTTCTCCATTTCAATATCCATTAAAATAAGGTCTGGTTGCACCTCATGAGCCAACTTTTCTATCTCTTTTCCAGAACACGCCTCCCCTATTAAGCACATATCTTGTTGCTTTCTAATAAGCTCTGCTAAGTCTTCACGAATCAGGTCAAAGTCTTCTGCCACCATCACCTTTATACTCTCCCCCATAGTCTACCTCCCTTAAGTGTTCTCACTAAACTTAGGTAATAAAATAAACATATGCGTTCCTTCATTTTCTATGCTTTCTACGCGCAAGCTGCCTAAATGCCCCTTTATAATTTTCTTTACATAGTACAGCCCCATTCCCCAATTATAATTAGTATTTTTACTTATAAAAAAGGGATCAAAGATTTTCCCTAGCTTTTCTTTAGACAGACCATTGCCATTATCCCGTACTTCAATTACGGTATATAGTCGTTCACTATAGGTAATCAGTTCTACTTTTGCCTCATCTTTATGTGCCTCTGCTGCTGCCTCATACCCATTGGTAAGAAGATTATAAATCGCTTCACTCAAATGGACTTCATCTGCAAGTACTATCTCTTGGGTTTTAAGGTTAACCTGAACCTCATATTCTGGATACTTCTCATGAAACTTGATAAGAGCTGACTGTACAGGCTGCGCAATTGGAATAGGCATAAGATACATGGCGTTGTTCTTAATGGATTTATAAAGCTCCTCCATATGACTGAGCATGCCTTCATTCAGTTCATTGAGCCGCCTTGCATAGCCTTTGAGTTTCTCCAAATCTGGCTCAGGTTCTTCTAAAAGTTCTATAATTTTTTTATTGACCACTCTATTGGCTAGAAGCTGATTCTTCATGCTATGTACAAAAACTGTAGCCCCCATATTACTGGCATCAAACTTATGTTGTAAAAGCACTTCATTTTTCTCATCTAGCCTTTTCACCTGAGTATAATGGGCTATGCTAAAGCTCCCTAATAAAATAAAGAAAATACCACAGCAGGTTAGTCCAATCCATCCAAAGGTAGACATGGCTGAAGTGGTATAGCTCACCCCTCTAATCCACATATAATCTACACCGTAGGTCTGATAAATTTGAGCTGGGTCTTGAATACAATAAAGACTATATAATAAGGTAATACTTAAATAAGATAAAATTACCCATCTAAAGTGACGTTTACAAAAAGGAATGGTAATACTTCTATATTCAATAAGCAGTAAGGTAATAGCACTAACAATACATAAACTAATCCATACAAAAGCTAGTTTAATCATAAAAGATTGTAAAAAGTATCGTCCACGTACTGCTTCTCTAAAAACCTCTGGAGAATAGTAAATGAGCCAAAAAGCTGTGGGCAGTATAAGCCACTTTATATACTTAAGTCTCTGTCTGATGGCTGGTACCATAGAATAATGCATAGCCGTACTTAGTAGGATTACTGGAAAGGTAAAGCGCCCTATTGCAACCATATACCCTAATCGGTCTAGGCTAATAGGCAAATATTGTAATTTCACTTGAATACTTGGAATTAAAAAGAGAAAAAAGCGTTGAGATTGGGAGAAGCCTCCCGATTTTGCAATATAAATAATAATTCCGATAAACATGATAATAAAACTTAAGCATAGTCCAAGTAGTAGAAAAGAAATACTATCTTTTTTTACACAAATCACATAAAGACAGACAATAGCCATTAAAATCATAATAATGATAAGCATACTTCCCCCTATTTTGCTTATGTTTCCTTAATTTTATCACAAAATTCTAAACAACAAAAGAGTATGACCCTTAAGTCATACTCTCTTCTTATAAACTTTATAGTTTTTATTTATAGCTACTTGTTGCCTCTTCCATAATGTCAAACATCACATAATCTTCAACCGGTACTGACTCTGGAATTCTACCTGCATTAATGAAGACTTGTTGTTGACTTTCATAATACTTCTTAATGGTCCCATCTTCTAAGCTAGCTTTAATCTCTTCCCCTGTCAGCCATTTAGCCCCATTCTTTGTATCTAAAATAGTAGCTTCATCAGCTTCTATCAGTTTGGCTACTGCCTTACAAATCTCTTCAATATGAGGATCTCTATAATCTTGTGCTTTTAATAAAGCTTTTGCAAAGCGTACTAAAATATCTTTATTTTCTTTAGCATATTTATCAGTAGTAATATAACCACTTGCAAAAGTTGCTTGTTCTAAAAAGTCTTCATTACCTGCTAAAGTAATACAGCTATCACCCATTTGATTCATAATGGTTGTAGAACTTGGTTCCCATGTTGCACAAGCATCTATACTGCCTCCAACCATAGCAGATACCATACCTGAAGCTTCCATTTGAATAATCTCTAGGTCTTTTTGCTCCATCCCTGCTTTTTCAAGGGCTAAGTTTAAAATAATTTCTGAAGAAGTTCCTGCTTGAACAGCCACTTTCTTTCCTTTTAAATCTTCTACACTGCTAATGCCTTTATCTTTATTGGCTAATACTACATCTGATAAACTTAAGGCATCAATGGCAAAAACTTTAGCTTCCCCTTCAATACAAAGTGCATGTGCGCCATGCCCAATCTGGGCAATTTGAATATCTTCTGAAGCAAGGGCAGCGATTTCTGCTGGGCCTCCTGCAAATTGTACAAGCTCTATATCTAGACCATATTCTTCAAAATAGCCTTGTTCAATGCCTGATACAACTGCTGAAGCACTTCCCATATTAGGCATATAAGCTACGCGTACCTTATCCGGCGTTTTATTTGCCCCACCTGCCTGTGCACCTGTAGTTTGACTTGGTGTACATCCTACAGCCATACTCATTGTTAATAAACCCATTAATGCTAACTTAAAGATTTTCCTCATACTACTTCCCCCTCTACTTTTTATTTTCTCACTGCTAGATACTCCTCATAAACCTGACCCCAGATGTAGTTTTTAAGCTCTAAAAATTCTTGTGACATTTTTGTTTCCTGCGTTCTTGGATAAGGAATATTCACCTCAACAATTTCCTTAATACGCCCTGGTCTTGCACTCATGATGACTACACGTTGTGCCAGAATAATTGCTTCCTCTACGTCATGTGTAATAAAGAAACAAGTCTTTTGCTCTCTCTCCCAAGTCTGTAAAAGCTCACTTTGAAGCTGCGTTCTTGTCTGTGCATCTAAGGCACCAAAAGGTTCATCCATTAAAAGTACTTCTGGATTTACTGCATAAGCCCTGGCTATAGCTACCCTTTGTTTCATCCCACCAGATAGCTCTTTAGGATAACTTTTTGCAAAGCTACTTAGGCCTACTATCTCTAAGTATTTTGCTGTTTCTTTTTGAATGTCTTCTCGCTTCATGCCTCTTAGTTTAAGCCCAAAGGCAATATTCTTCTCTACAGTTAGCCAAGGGAAAAGGGCATATTGCTGAAAGACTACGCCACGCTCTGGTCCTGGTCCATCTATAGGATTACCATCTAAAAGAACGCTACCTGAACTGGGTACATCTAAGCCTGCAATAATATTAAGTAAGGTTGACTTACCACAACCAGAAGGTCCTACTACACATACAAATTCATTCTCTTTAATCTCTAGGTCTACACCGTTAAGTGCTACCACTTCATTTCCTCTTGCATTGAAAACTTTCTTAACATGATCTATCTTAACCTTTACTGTACATGAGTCTCCTGCCATCCTGTGAGCCTCCTTTCAAGGAATCTAACAAATTTCTCCATAGCCATTCCTATAATGCCTATAATAATAATACCAAGTAATACCGTTCCCATATCATAATTCCCACTTGCTGTTTGAATCATCATACCAAGTCCCTTTGATGCACCTGTCAGTTCTGCAGCTACTAAGGTCGTTAAGGCTGCAGATAAACCTAGCCTTGTACCTACTAAAATAAAAGGTGTAGAAGCTGGAATAACCACTTTAAAGAAAATATCTCTATCAGATGCTCCAAGTATTTTAGCTGCTTTAATCAGCGTAGCATCTACACTACGTACACCTTGATAAATAGTTACCACTAATACTAAAAAAGAAGCAATAAAAATCACTGTTACCTTTGACCTTTCATCTACCCCTACCCCAACAATAATAAGGGGTATGTAAGCAAGTGGTGGAATATTTCTTACAAATTGTATCCAAGGCTCGATTAAACACCTAACTGGTCTATACCATCCCATTAAAAAAGCTACTGGAATAGAGACAATAAAAGCAAGAGAAAAACCACAAATAACGCGAAATAGGCTGTAGTAAATATGTAGCCATAAAGTTCCGTCTGCTATTTTCTTAATACACCTTTCTATGACCTCTACAGGTGAAGCAAAAACAACACCACCTGCCTCAGACATAGAAATAAGTTGCCACAAAACAATAGCCGTTACAAAAGAAATAAGGAGCCATACCTTATCCGAAATCTTATTCATACCATCCCCCCCTAGTGTATTCCCTAAAAACTTATCAAATAAATGCTTTTATATTACTTATTATATATAAGTTTATTTTTTTAAAAAGTATGATTTTTTTTCATACCCCAAACTCTAATCTATTCTATTTTTATAAAATGTGCATTAAAAAAGGCACTTCTATGAGCGCCTTCTCTTTAAATCACCTTCATTATTCCTTAATCCAATCTAGGGTGAATTTTATAAATTCCATTTCCTTCATATCATCTCTACCTTCGTAAAGCATACCAATTGTTCCATCCTGTAAAACAGCCATACTATTATAAACAAAATCATCTTCTTTAATGACTTTTGCATAAGGGAAAGTCTGACCACCATCTTCACTTAGCCTTACTGTACCTCTTTTACGCTCTTTTACATCCGCTGGGTTGGCGAATAAAATGCGTTCCTTGCCATCTCCTAAGTCTGGATATTTAACAAGTGAAGATTGGCATGTTGGATCTTCTAACGCCTCTACCCATTCTACTTGGCTCCAAGTCATACCACCATCTTCGCTATAAGCTCTGGCTGTGCGTTTTTGTCTATCATGATTTCTCATCATATAAAGTAATCTACCATCATTAAGCTCTACCACTTGAGATTCTGTTAAGCATGCCTCATAGTCTAAAAGCGTGCTAGCCTCTACTTCTTGCCCTTTATAAATGCGTCCATCATTTGGTGAGTTGCCTCTTGTCCAGGTTTGACCATGGTCATCACTTATGATAAGACAACAAGACATAGTCCACCCTACAGCGTTAGTATGATTAGAGAAGTAAATAGGAACAACTAATCTTCCTTTATATTTTCCTGTTGTCATTTGAATACCTACACCAGGTCCAGGTCCTATAAATTTCATCCACTCTTCTTTAACTTGTCCATTTAAATTAATAGGTTTAGACCAAGTTAATCCATCATCTTTACTATATACAACTTCTAAAAAGGATGTACGCTCTTCTAATAATGGGCCTGTCCCTTTAAAAATATTACCGATTAACTCATCCTCTTTATAAACGTAGCCTGCTTCATCTACACGTAATGAGGTAGCTTCTCCCGATTCACTATAGATCACGCCATCTCTTAGTACAAATCTGTTATTATGTACATCATAAAGGTAGCGATTTCCTTCCTTGTCTACCCCCTTGCCTGGCCTTGAATTCCATAAACCAACCCCTCCTGGTGTATGACAATAAAATAACCATATAGTATCTGTATCAGCATCATATACCATAGAAGGGTCAATATCTCCTGCACCTTCACTTCTTCCTTCTCCTACACTTTCTACTGCTAGAATAGGTTCCTGCCAGGTTACACCATGATCTTCGCTTCTTCTTATCACTTTATCAATACGATTAGGATTATCTGCAGGATCTGTATAGCGAGCATCTGCACATGCAATAACTGTTCCTTTTTTTGTTACAATTAAGGATGGAATTCTATAATACTCTGCATCAAAAATTTGTTTGGAAAAAATTTTCATTTTTATCTCCTTTTTCAATAGTATATTTTAAATGGCTATACTAATTTATATCTTAATTTTCACATATTTATATAATATTTTCAAGTTATTTATTAAATTTTATGTATAAATTATACATTTAACCATCTACTACAAAACGGAAACTTTTTTCATATTTCTAACCAACTAAAAAGACTGCCGTAAACTTTTACGACAGTCTTTTTAGCTATAAATTTATAAATCACTTAAATTGTGCCTCTACTATACAACTTGTAAGTGCCATATAGGCACTCCATACAATGACCATATTCTGATTATACGCATTTTGTATATTAAAAGTTGTTTGGTCTATTGTATTTGACTTAGAAGGATTTAGACTTTTTCTTCCATATTTCTATAATTGATTAATCCATTCTGTAGCCAGTTTAAACCATGTGCCCACATGAGTATTAACGAGATAATCAGCATCTGGCTTAGCTGTTCTCTGATCACAAAGACTTAATCCATGTCCACCTTTTGGATAAATATGAAGTTCAAAAGGAATATTATATTTTTTAAGTGCCTGTGCAAAGAGCATGCTATTCTCTACAGGTACAGCTTGATCTTCAAAAGTATGCCAGATAAAAGCTGGTGGTGTAAGCTTACTTACTAAAAGCTCTAATGAAACTTTTTCTTTATCTTGCTCATAGGTTTCACCTAATAGATTTCTAAAAGACCCTTCGTGTGCAAAAGTACCACTTGTAATAACAGGATAACTTAATAGCATAGCATTAGGTTTATTTTCTGCTTCATTAAGCTCTAGCGCATCTTGAATAAACTGCTCCTGCCAAGCTACACCCAGATGCCCTACTAAGTGCCCTCCAGCTGAAAAACCACATACAATGATTTTATCTGTATCTACATGCCATGCCTTTGCCATACGTCTTACATAAGCTACAGCCGCTGAAACTTCTAAAAGTTGCTGTGGATACTGACTAGGACTTACACTGTATCTTAATACAAAAGCATTATACCCTTCTGCTGCAAAAGCTAAAGCTACCGGCTCAGCTTCTCTATCTGATGTAAAGCCGTATCCACCTCCTGGGCATATAAGAATACTTGGTCTTACTCTATCCATATCTACTTCAGGGCTATTATCTATCACATAAGTATGAAGTGTAGCACCTTGTTCATTACTTCCTAGCCCTTTAAAAACCTGATTAAGTTCTATGCTTGTATGTAGCATTTAGTTCCCCCCTCAGAAACACGCAGAATATTTAATAATATTTCAAATATTATTTTAGCATAAAAGAAGACTCTGTGAAGGCTTTAGATCAATATTCTAAAGCCACAGAGTCTCGTTTTAATTTAATCATTTACTTCTAATGAGATTCTTACTACTTAAATAAGTCCCCACAAAATAAACCCCATAAATAAGTACAAATACCACTGCTGTAAAGACTATACTTCCTAACACATTTACCTCTCCAACCATCATAATAACTGTGTTTGCTACATAAATGCCAACCGCGCCATGTATAATAGCAAGAAATAATGGCACCATGAAGTAAATAGCAATCTGTACAAAAAGTGCTCTATGAATGACTTTCTCATCTACTCCTAATTTTCTAAGCAGCTTATAACGCACTTTATTATCTTCTGACTCTGTAAGCTGTTGGAGTGCTAGTATAGCAGCACTTGCTAGCAGGAACACAATAGATACATAAACTGTTAAATAGGTCATAGTAGCCGAAAGGCCTACGCTGGCATCATAAACCAATTTACGTGTTAGTCCAGCAATCTCAATACCTTCTACCTGTGGCTCTCCTTCCGTTTTAGCCTCTACATCTGCTATAAGTTTTGCTTCCATATCCGCAGATTTATAATTGAAGTTAATACCAGTCATTGTTTTTTCACTTGTGTTTACTGCTTCATCTGGTAAAACCATGATAATATCTGCCTCTGCTGTCAATTGAAGATACAAGGTATTTTCTAATAACCCAGTAGCCTTATAATCCTTTCCCTCATAAGTTAGAGTATTTTCTTGTTTCAAATAGTTTTTAAGAATAGTTACAAGCTCACCATAAATACAGCTTAGTGCATATTCATCTTCTTTTAATGTAATAGGTTTAAGTCCTTGAAGCTTAAGTGCTTCATTATAATCTGATAAACCTATGGCCTGTATTTTCTTTTGTGCAATATCCTTAATATATAAAGATTGTTTTCCTAAATCTTGCCCTTTATAAAAGGTTTCATAAGGAATCTGGGTTTCATACATATTATAAACCCCAGCCTCTTTTGCATAGTCTTCTATGTTCAAATCCATAGTACCTAGTACGGCCTCTATATCTATATGACGTACTTCTGGTGTACGTACATTTCTTTGCCATATTAAACTAGCATCATAAGGTGTCAGTCTTTCAAGCTCGCTTCTCATAGACCCATTCATTGCCATACCACTAGAAAGGGTCACAATGGTTACAGCAAGCATAAGACAAATAAAAGTCATCGACACGTAAGTTGTATTGATTTTACTATTAATCTGTCTAAAAATGAACATATTCAGTTCACGATAATACAGCTTTTCATAACACTGCATCACCTTGAGTAAAAAGCCTGATAAGGACATGAAAAATAAAAAAGTTCCTATAAAAGCAAATACAAAGGCCAAGTAAAAATAAATATTCAATTCCATCAGCCCATTATCAATGATTAAAACATAGGCTATGGCTAAGCAGATAACAGATATGACAAATAAAATCACTGAGAGCCATAAACTTTTTACCTTAGGCGCTTCACTTTTCTTGTCTGCATAAAGTAAATCAATAAGCTTACACTTTGAGATCATGCCAATATTAAAGAAAATCACAATGGCATAAATCAATATAAAACAACCTAGAGATTTATAAAGCCCTTCCTTTGAAAACACAAAAGTAAACTGTGCCATCTGCGCTCCAAACAGTTTAGCAGTAAAAACAGATAATCCCTGAGATAAAAAGATACCCAGACCAAGCCCCACTGCCAAAGAGCAAAGCCCTATCATAAAAGTTTCCAGCACAAGGATACAAGAAATCTTCACCTTTTCAAAACCAAGTAGCATATAAAGTCCAAGCTCTTTATTACGCCTTCTTACTAAAAACTTATTGGCATATAAAATAAGAAAACCTAATACAACAGCTATAAAAATGGATAAATAACCAATCAGTGTTGATAAGTTTTTAATCATCATCTCTGTTGTATCTGAGACAATCATCATAGCCTTTTGACTATCAATGGCATTAAATACATAAAAGATACACACGCTAAATGTAAGCGTTAAAAAATAAATGGTGTAATCCTTAAAACTTTTCTTTACATTATTCAAGGCTAATTTAAAGTACATTGTCCGTATCACCTCCTAAGAGGGCTACAACTTCTATGATTTTATTAAAAAACGCTTTTCTTGTATCATTGCCTTTTATAAGCTCGTTAAAGATACGACCATCTTTAATAAATAAAATACGTTTACAATAGCTAGCTGTAAAGGCATCATGGGTCACCATTAAAATCGTTGCACGCTCTTCTTGATTAAGGACTTCAAAACTCTCTAGAAGCATCTTTGCTGACTTAGAATCTAATGCTCCTGTAGGCTCATCTGCCAAAATGAGAGAGGGCCTTGTAATAATGGCTCTTGCACTTGCTACTCTTTGCTTTTGTCCCCCTGACATTTGATAAGGAAACTTATTAAGTATCTCTTCTATTTGAAGCTGCCTAGCTACTTTTTGAATACGCTCTTTGATTTCCCCTTGAGGTATCTTAAGAACAGTTAATGCCATAGCAATATTTTCATAAGCAGTTAATGTATCCAGTAGATTAAAATCTTGGAAAATAAACCCTAGATGTTCCCTCCTAAACTTGGCTAACTCTTTTGATTTGAGGGTTGTCATATCCTTACCATTTAGTAAAATATGACCTGCTGTTACTGTATCAATGGTTGAAATACAGTTTAGCAAAGTGGTTTTCCCACTTCCTGACGCTCCCATAATACCAATGTATTCTCCTTTTTCTACTTGAAAGCTTATGTCGTGTACTGCCTTTGTGACATTCCCTTTATTACCATAGTATTTCTCAATATTTTTCACTTCTAATATTGTATTCATCATTACACCTCTTTCCTTGAGTACTAGTATAGACTCCTAAAAGGCGCCTTCCCTTAATCCTGCCTTACATGTACCTTACATCTTTGTCACATAAGCTAAAGTTTACTCTTCCTCAAAGAAAATCCTTTTGTCCTTAGGAAAGACAAGGGTTACTGTTGTTCCTACACCTTGTTCTGACACAAGAGAAATACCTAGGTGCATTTTGTCACAAAGCTTTTTACATAGATACAGTCCAATGCCTGTAGATTTTCCATAGATTCTACCATTCTCACCTGTAAAGCCTTTGTTAAATACTCTCCCTATATCTTGCATGGGTATGCCCACCCCATTATCTGCTATAGTTAAGAGGATTTGTTTATCCTTTTCTACAGCCTCACACTTTAGAGTTGTTGTATCATATTTAATACTATTAGAAAGAAGCTGCCCTAAAATAAAATCCACCCATTTTGGATCTGCAAAGACTTTATAGTCTAATTGCTCTAATTGCAGTATAATTTTTTTTTCAATAAGCAGGCGCGCATGTTTCTTGATGGCTCCTCGTACTAAATCATTAAGGCTTACTTCCTTAATGACATAATCTTTTTCTAAAGACGTACTTCTTGCATAGAAAAGTGCCTGCTCCACAAAGCTCTCAATTTTGCTAACTTCATTTCCTAGGACCTTAGTAAAATCATTTTTGTGATTCTCACACATAAGCCTAGTAGAAGCTATAGGTGTTTTAATCTCATGAATCCATGCTTCAATATACGTTTTATATTCCTCTTGTAAAATACGGTAGGTAGCAATTTCATCATTCATGGATTTGTTTGCCCTTTGTAGAAGTAGCCACCATATTTTCCCCTCTTCAAAACTAGGCTCTTCTATCAGTTCACTCATTAATGTTTGCTTGTCTAGTGCTTCACTGATTTTAAGTATTTTATGATAATACATATGTTTTTGAAAGTATTCTGCAGCAAGTACCCCGCTGTCTACTAGTACCATAGCTATACACACAAATCCTATACCGTAATCACTAATGCCATATACAGATAGCATGACTCCTACAAAAAGGATCATCCCTATTTGCGTTATACAAAAGAGCCATTTCTCCTTTAAAAATGTACTAAACCTCATACCATATACCCTTGCCCTCTTTTAGTGATTAAATAATCATAAACACCCAGTTCCTCTAACCTTTTACGCAGCCTGTTCACATTTACAGTAAGCGTATTATCATCTATAAATTCATCTGATTGCCATAGTTCATTCATGATTTCATCACGTGAGACAATACTCCCCTTATGACGCATAAGTAACGTAAGGATACGCTGCTCATTTTTAGTTAATTCCACTTGCTTATCTTTATAACTTACTATGCCGCTTCCTAGACTTAGCATGACCTCTTTATGGCTTAGTACCTGAAGTGGGGCGGCGTGCATGGTACGTTTTAAAACAGCATTTATATGTGCTAATAAAACCTGTGTATGATACGGCTTTGTAATGAAGTCATCTGCCCCTAAGTTCATGCTTATAAGCTCATCCATATCCGTATTACGACTTGTCACCACAATAATCGGTACATTAGACTGAGCTCTTACTTCCCTGCATATATAGTAGCCATCATAGTAAGGCAACTGAATATCTAATAAAACAAGGTCGCAATGTGCCTCTAAAATTTTGGGGACAATGTGCTGAAAATCATCTGTATGTATACATTTATGTCCATAGGAGGTTAATAAATGTGTAAGTTCTTCCCTAAGCAATATGTCATCTTCAACAATAAAAATATTTGCCACTATCTTTTACCCTTTCTTACAAAAATCCTAGTACATATTCATTTATGTACTAGGATTAGTCATTGTTCTTATAATTAGATTTATTCTTTTCATTATAGCATGAACCTCAAGATTTTAAACATGTTTCATAGATAAGTCTGAAGTTCATTCTACAAGTTCTCTAATAGCTTTCCTTTACTCATTACTATTTGAAGCTATTCTAAATCAATCTTATATGTATATTGGCTATAGACAATATCTGTTCCGCGCTTTTTAAAAGAACCCTCTCTTTCAACAAAGAAACCTAACTTTTTAGTACACCATTAGAAGCCTGATTTTCTTGTGCCACATCTGCTGTAAATTTGCGAGCACCTTTTTGATATCCAAAGGCCATCAGCGCCTTTATCATTTCCGTAGCATATCCTTGTCTCCAATAATTTTTATGTACACAGTAACCTAAATCCCAATGTTTTGGGTCTTCCATCGGAACAACACTGCATGTTCCAATAAACTCATTAGTCTTTTTCGAAAATACTACAAATGGATACCAACTTTCATCTTTCTCAATATATTTTGCAAAATTCATACAGGCTTCACTGGCATTTTCACGAGGAGGGTCGGATAAATACCTCCCCATCTCATCATCCAGCCAAATGCTCAAACACAATGGGCCGTATTCTTCTCTCTCCCAATTATACCATTGCATTTCTTGCAGTTTCTTAATTTCTTTATTCGAAAACCTTTTTTTAATCTCTTTTGCTGGATTACCTCCAACTATAGTGTAGGGTTCTACATCTTTAGTGACAACTGACCTAGCAGCAATAACAGCACCATCACCACTCTTTACTCCGGGCATAATCATTGCTTGCATCCCAATGCAAACATACTTTCCAATGATAAGCTTATCTAAGTGCCTATCTAATCCTAAAAACTAAAACAAGCTAACTTGATTAGTTTCACCCAATACGCTAAGAGCTACTGGGTCGTTATCCATAAAGTAGGCTTTCTTAATTTCCTGTTCTTTTGTAAAGATAGCTGTTTGTAAATCTGCTGTAGATCTTAGTTTGCAGCTATAGACGATTGGGAAGTATTTTCTAATGAAGTCCCCTTCCGTATGTGCTGTTAAGGCAATGATTTGGAATCCAAGTTGTTTGGCAATAAAGAAGACAGGTTCTAAAACGTGTCCACTTGAAGCTTTACCAAATGGGTTATCTAGAATGACCACTCGGCTTACTTTATTG
>JAHLFD010000165.1:0-4447 GCA_018883975.1 Candidatus Niameybacter stercoravium | reverse complement strand
TACCCTTTTTATCTTTACCCCTTGATAAATCAGACTTATAGAAGCGTTCCCATATATTTTTTTGTTCTTCTTCTGGAATGGCAGGGCCACTGTTGCGGATGTAGACCCATATTTTATTTTGTTTAGCTACGGTTTCTACCTCTATTGTTCCCTGTATGTTAACAAATTTAAACGCGTTATCTAATAAATTTTGAACAACTCTGGCTATTTTTTCAGGATCTGCAAAAACCATCTGGTCTTTTTTATCTAAAATCACATTGACATTTACTTCTTTCTCTTTCGTAACCTGCTCAAAGTTATCTAAAAGGTCCCGAATCATTTCATGAATATCAAATTCCATCTTCTTAAGTGGTAAATTACCTTCTTCCATTTTATTCAGCTCTAAAATATCATTAGTCATCTTAATCATACGCTGTGACTCATTAAGGACAATGCGTAAATACTTCTCGTGCTTTTCAGGCGGGATTGTCCCATCTAAAATAGCTGTAACAAAGCCCTGTATAGACGTAAGGGGCGAACGCATATCATGGGATACATTGGCGATAAAGGATTTACGGTTAGCCTCTATCTTATCTAACTCTCCTGCCATATAGTTAAGGGAGGTACCCAGCTGACTGATTTCATCCTCTCCATCTATTGATACACGCTTTTCAAAGTCCCCATTAGCTATTTTCTTAGCAATTTGATTCATTTGTTTAAGCGGTTTAGTCATCTGCTTAGACATAAAATAAATAAGTATAAAAATTATACTGGTTGTAATAACTACAGCCTTAATTAAAATATTACGTACTTCATCAATAATTTTTAGAATTTGTGGCATAGGTGTATGAATAAAGAGAGCATATTCTATCTGATTACCAAGTATAATTGGATAGCCTACTGTGAGCACTGGTGTAGCAAAGTACTGCTCAAACCCTGTCTGCTGTGAAATAACATTGCCTTTAAACACTTCCTGAATGACTTCTGGGTTGGCAAGCTTACGGTCCATCATCATAGAATCCTGCTTGCCTGAAGCCACTACCATATTATAATCTCTGTCTACAATCCAAGTTGTCGCATCTAAATAGCTGTCTAATACTTCTACACGCAAGAAGACGCGTTCTAGCGTCTTTTGCAAAGATTGTTTCATACTTCCTACTTCTTGATACTCACTTGCAATAAGCTTCGCCTGCTTAATCATAATATTTTCTGTATAGTCTACATAGTATTTTTGAAAAGCATTAGAGAAGATCGCAAAGAAGAATATAAAAGTAACAACTAAAATACTCAGGTATAAAGTAAGTAGTTTACTAAATAAAGTTGGAAAGAGAGATTTTTTCTTTATCTCTCGAACTTGTATCCTACTCCCCATACTGTTTTTATGCTCCATGGATGATCACCTTCAAATTTATCTCTTAACCTTTTAATATGCACATCTACTGTACGTGTATCACCTACAAAATCATAGCCCCAGATTTTGTCTAAAAGCTGCTCTCTTGTAAATACTTGTTTTGGATGACTTGCAAGGAAGTAAAGCACTTCAAGTTCCTTTGGTGGTAATTCTAATAAGTTACCTTGATAAGTTACTGAATAATTGTCTTTATCTACAATAAGATCTTCGAGTACAATACGATTTTTCACCTCTACAGGCACTTCTTCATCTTTAATCGTTCTTCTAAGTACAGCTTTAACACGAGCAATAAGTTCTTTTGGGTCAAATGGTTTTGAAATATAGTCATCTGCACCAAGTTCTAAACCTAATACTTTATCAAATACATCACATTTAGCTGTCAGCATAATAATAGGTGTTTTGCTTGTACGTCTTATAGCCTTACATACATCATAACCATCCATTTCAGGTAGCATAACATCTAGTAAGATTAAATCTGGTTTATAAGTTTCATAAACTTCAACAGCTTGTTTACCGCTGTATACTTCTTGTGTTTCATACCCCTCCTTTTGAAGGTATAGGGAAATTAGTTCTGCAATATTAGTATCGTCATCTACAACGAGAATTTTTGTCTTGTTCATAAGTTTTCCTCCTTATTATTTAATTTCTACAACTGTTACACCCATTTCACCTTCACCATATAGACCTGGTCTATGTGAAGCAACATGTGGGTGGCGTTTTAGCATCTGCGTAACAGCTTGTCTTAAGGCACCTGTTCCTTTACCATGAATAATCGTTACTTGTTTAAGGCCTGAAAGGTAAGCATCATCTAAGTATTTATCTACAATAGGTAGTGCCTCATCTACCATTAAGCCTCTTACATCTACATCTGTTTTAATGTTCATGGTTTTACTAATACGATGACTTACACCGCTATTTGTTTTAGGTTTATCTTTTTTAACTGGTTGAGTCACAGCTTCTTCATCCATACGTTGAAGATCTGTTAGTTTCACTTTAACAGGAAGAATCCCTACCTGTACAAGTACTTTACCACTGCTATCTGGTGCTTCTAAAATAACACCTGGCTGCATAAGGGTTGTAACCATAACTTTTTCACCTGGTTGAATATTTTTAGAAACCTTTTTGTGTCCTACTTTGCGTCCTACAGCTTTTTGCAGTTTGCCCTGCATCTTAGTAGTACCTTCTGTTAATTGTTTCTTAGCATCATGAAGACCTTTTTCATCAATAACAACTTGTGCCTGACGTGCTGCTTGGCGTACTTCTTTTAACATATCATCAGCTTGTTTTTGTACCTCTTTTAAGAGATCATTAGCCCTCTCATTCGCACGTTCCATAATCTTTTGTTTAGATTTTTCAAGCTTTTTACGTTCTTTCTGAATTTCATCTTTTAAGCGCTCTGCTTCTTTTCTAAAGCTTTCTGCTTTTTCTTTTTCAATCTCAGACATACGCTTACTATACTCTAACTCTACTAAAATATCCTCCATTTTTACATTTTCTTTATGTAAAAATTGTTTCGCATCTTGAATAAGATGTTCTGGAAGTCCAAGCTTCATAGAAATGGCAAAAGCATTACTCTTACCTGGTACACCAATAAGTAACTTATAAGTTGGTCTTAAAGATTCTACATCAAATTCACAACTTGCATTTTCTACACCCTCTGTAGAAACAGCATAGAGCTTAAGCTCGCTATAGTGTGTCGTAGCAACAGTACGAATTTGCTGCTTTCTTAAATGCTCTAAAATAGACATCGCTAAAGCTGCCCCTTCAATTGGGTCAGTACCTGAACCTACCTCATCAAGTAAAATAAGTGAATTAAGTGTCATATCATTTAAAATACGCACTAAGTTAGTCATATGAGCTGAGAAGGTACTTAAGCTTTGCTCAATACTTTGTTCATCACCTAAATCTGCAAAAACATCATCAAAGACGTTAATCATACTACCTTCACCTGCTGGAATCTGCATCCCTGCTTGTGCCATAAGTGTAAAAAGTCCTAATGTTTTAAGCGTTACTGTTTTCCCGCCTGTATTAGGTCCTGTAATAAGAAGAGTTGTAAACTGATCCCCTACATACACATCAATAGGCACAACTTCATTTTGATTAAGGAGTGGATGTCTTGCTTTTTTAAGATTAATATACCCTTTATTATTAAGTTTTGGTTCTCTTGCATCAATTTTAAGAGCAAATTCTGCTTTAGCAAAAATTACATCTAGAGCTGTAATATTCTCATAGTTAATTAAAATAAATGGTGCTACATCTGCTACTAAATTAGTAAGGTTCGTTAAAATCTTTTCGATTTCATCTACTTCTTTCATATGAAGCCCTTTAAGGTTGTTGTTTAATTCTACAACAGCTACTGGCTCCATAAATACAGTTGAACCTGTTGAAGATTGGTCATGTACAATCCCCTTAAAAGCATTCTTATACTCCACTTTAACAGGTACACAGTAGCGGTCCTGACGCATAGTTACAACGGCCTCTTGGAGCATGTCCTGATATTTTGAAGAATAAATAATACTATGAAGCGTTTCACGGATTTTGCCATTAGCTGCTTTAATCTGCTTTCTAATTTGAGCAAGTTCAGGTGATGCATCATCTGCAATTTCATCTACTGCTACAATACAACGTGTAATTTCACGTTCTACATCAGGATATACTGCTAAACTTTCAAAGTAACCTTCAAGAGCTGGTGACTTAACTTCTTCCACATCTTCTTTATAATAACTTTTAAGGCGTCTACTTGTTCTTAGAATACTGGCTATATTAAGAAGCTCCCCGCTACTTAATATAGCACCGATTTCCATACGTTTAATAGCCGTACGGATTTCTTTTGTACTTCCAAGAGGTGCTTTACCTTTTTTAACAGACATCGCTAAAGCCTGCGCTGTTTCCTGCTGAAGCTTTACAACTTCCTCATAGTCAGAGCTTGGAAGTAGGGCTTCTACACGTTCTTTACCGCTCTCCGTTACAGCGTGTGCTTTAAGCATTTCTTTTATCTTATGAAATTCTAATTTTTTTAAGGCTCTTTCATTCATAATCAATAACCCTCTATACTTT
>JAHLFD010000164.1:0-4710 GCA_018883975.1 Candidatus Niameybacter stercoravium | reverse complement strand
TCGTCGGCAGCGTCAGATGTGTATAAGAGACAGCCCCACTTGTTGCTAATACTTCGATAACACCATCACCGATTTCAATGATAGATACGTCGAATGTACCACCACCAAGGTCATATACCATGATTTTTTGTTCTTGTTCATTTTCAAGACCGTATGCAAGTGCTGCTGCTGTTGGCTCGTTGATGATACGTTTTACTTCAAGACCAGCAATACGACCAGCATCTTTTGTTGCTTGTCTTTGGCTATCTGAGAAGTATGCAGGAACTGTAATAACAGCTTCTGTTACAGCTTCACCTAAGTAGCTTTCAGCATCAGCTTTAAGTTTTTGAAGTGTAATTGCTGAAATTTCTTGTGGTGAATAATCTTTTCCATCGATGCTTACACGGTAGTTAGTACCCATGTGACGTTTGATTGATGCTATTGTACGATCATGATTTGTAATTGCTTGACGTTTTGCAACATCACCTACAAGTCTTTCTCCTGTTTTTGTGAAACCTACTACTGAAGGTGTTGTTCTATTACCATCTGTATTTACGATTACAACAGGTTTTCCACCTTCCATAACTGCTACACAAGAGTTTGTTGTTCCTAAGTCAATACCAATTATTTTTCCCATTATTTTTTCCTCCTAATCTTTACTTCTTTTATTAGTTAGCTACTTTAACCATGCTGTAGCGGATTACTTTTTCTTTATATAAATAACCTTTTTGAAGCTCTTCAACAACTATATTTTCTCCCAAACTATCATCTTCTATGTGCAGAACTGCATTGTGATAATCTGGGTCAAATGTTTTGCCTGCTGCTTCAATAGGAGTTACATTTAATTTTTCTAGAACTGTTAAGAGTTGTCTATAAATCATAGATACACCTTCGTAGAATGATTTATCAGTTGTCTCTTGTTTTAAAGCTCTTTCAAAATTATCTACAGTTCCTAAAAGTTCTGTTACTGTAGTACTTACTGCTAAGTCATAAATGTTTTGTTTTTCTTTTTCAGTACGCTTACGGTAGTTATCAAACTCAGCCATAAGTCTTTGAAGACGCTCAATATTCTCATCTACTGCAGGTTTAACCTCTTCAACTACTTCTTCTTGAGCCTCTTCTTTAACTTCTTCTATAGTAACTTCTTCTACCGTTTCATTTTGCATTTGATCTTTAATTTCTTTTTCCTCCATGAACCAGCACCCTTTCTGAATTACTCTTTTGCTTCAATTAGCATATTTTTAATATGATGAGAAATATGTTCAAGCAGTGATACTACCTGCCCATAATTCATACGTGTTGGACCAATAATACCGATTGTACCTAGGTTATAATCTCCTATTTCATAACTTGTTGTAATAATACTACACTCTTTCATAGGTTCTAACCCATTTTCTTCACCAATGCTGATGTTGACTTCTGTACTCGGTTTATGTTTAAGCATTTTATATAAGTAAGGCTTTTGTTCAAGTACTTCAAAAAGCTTTTTGGCTTTTTCGATGTCATTAAACTCTTGAAAATTAAGCATATTTGTCATGCCTCTTGTAAATACATTTGGGATATCTTCAGATTCAAGTGTATCGATGATGGCATGCATTAGGTCTACTGCTATATCTTTATACCCTAGCATACGCTCTTCAAGGATACGCATCTTATCTATACTAAGTTCATCCAATGATGTACCTGTTAGACTTTCATTAATAATATTCGTTAAAATACCACATAGTGCATAGTCTAAAGTTTTCTTTGTACGAATCACATAATGCCTTACAATATTGGCATCTGTAACAATAACAATAGCTACATTTCTTTCATCTACTGGCACCAGTTGAAGATGTTTAATCTTTGTCTGATGTATAGTAGGCGGAGAAGCAATCGTTGCATAATGTGTTACAGTTGAAATAAGCTTTGCTGTCTCTTCAAGTAACTTATCAATTTTGTCAAACTTACTATGAATGACCTCTGCAACAACCTGCTGAATATCAGGAGCGATATCCGGATATTGCATGAGATTATCAACATATAAACGATAACCTTTATCCGAAGGAATACGTCCTGCTGAAGTATGTGGCTGTACAATAAGCCCTAAGTCTTCAAGGTCAGCCATTTCATTACGAATGGTTGCAGAACTTATACCAAGATCATATTTTTTAGAAATTGTCCTTGATCCTACAGGATCTCCTGTCTGTATATAATCATGAATAATGGCTTCGAGAATCTTTATTTTTCTTTCATTTATATCCATGATTTCACTTCCTTTTTCTCTTGTTAGCACTCATCGTTTACGAGTGCTAACTACATTTTTAAGATATCATTCTTTTATAGTAATGTCAATACGATTTGGTAAATATATTTTGAATAAATTATTAACCTTTATAAAGTCTAATCCAATAAGAAAGAAACGAACACTTGGTTAGATAAATCAATACCTATCTCACTTAAAAAGAGTCTATCTTTATTGTGTATCAGTATTCCTTCCTTCATCCATTTTTCTATAGGTTCCCTATATATTTCAAAAATGGAAACCCCGAACTTTTTATAGAATGCCTCTATACTTATACCTTTTAACATGCGTAAGCCCAGAAACATATATTCTTCCATAGCAATTTTAGGTGTAATCGTCTCTCTTTCTACAATGAGCTTGTCAGGCTGACCTTTTGCTGTAAGGTAGTCATTAAATGCTATTGTATTATGATAACGTACCCCATCCATATAGCCATGTGCACCTAATCCTAGTCCTAGGTAAAATCCACATTCCCAATAGAGCTCATTATGCCTGCAGTTTAATCCATCTTTAGACCAATTTGAAATCTCATACTGAGTATACCCTGCTTCTTTTAAACGTTCTTTTACAAAGGTATACATCTGACGGTCCGTCTCTTCATCAATAGTCTTAAGTGTACCTTCTTCATATCTTTTTCCAAACACAGTCCCTTCTTCTATAATCAAAGAGTAAGCTGAAATATGTGGCAACTCATAAGCAATCATTGTCTCTACTGTCTCTTGCCATTCTTCCATAGTCTGATTAGGGAGTGCAAACATAATATCTGTATTAATATTAGTCATACCATGACTTCTAAGTAGCATGATACTACGTTTCCAATCTTCAAAAACATGAATACGTCCAATCTGCTTAAGCTGATGGTTCTGTACAGCTTGAAGGCCTAAGCTTACTCTGTTAACACCATGCTTTTTAAAACTTTCAACATGCTCTTCTAAAATGGTTCCAGGGTTAGACTCTACTGTCCACTCTGCATCTTCTTCAATATCAAAACTTAATCTAATAGCCTCTAGCACACGGTCTAATAAAAAAGGTGGAAGTACCGTCGGGGTACCTCCACCAATAAATAGACTACCGATTGTGTGCAGGCCTCTTACCTTCAGACCATAATGCTGAATCTCCTTTACAAGTGCATCTACATAAATTTCTTCTTGCCCTTTATTAGGGAAAGATAAAAAGTCACAGTAATAACACTTAGAATGGCAAAATGGTATGTGTACATACAATCCTATTTTCATATAGTCCCTCTATTCATCAAGTTTTAAGACGCTCATGAATGCTGCTTGTGGTACTTCTACGTTACCAACTTGACGCATACGTTTCTTACCTTCTTTTTGTTTCTCAAGAAGTTTACGTTTACGTGAAATATCCCCACCATAACATTTAGCAAGAACATCTTTTCTCATAGCGCTAATGGTTTCTCTGGCAATAACTTTATTGCCAATGGCAGCTTGGATTGGAATTTCAAATAAATGCTTTGGAATTTCCTTTTTAAGCTTTTCAACAATTTTTCTACCTTTCTCTACTGCATTAGATTCATGCACGATAAGAGAAAGCGCATCTACCATTTCTTTATTAACAAGTATATCGAGTTTTACAAGCTTAGACTCTGCATAACCTGTAAGCTCATAATCAAATGACGCATAACCACGTGTTCTAGACTTAAGTGCATCAAAGAAATCGTAAATAATTTCATTAAGTGGTAGATCATACGTAAGTACCGCACGTGTACCTTCTAAATATTCCATACCATGATAAATACCACGTCTTTCTTGGCAAAGGTCCATAACTGCACCAATATAATCAGATGGCACAATAATTTGTGCTTTTACCATAGGTTCTTCCATATGTTTAATATGAGATGGATCTGGGAGGTTAGAAGGATTTGATAAATCGATACGCTCACCATTTGTCTTATAAACATGATAAATAACGTTAGGTGCTGTTGTAACAAGATCTAAGTTATATTCACGCTCTAGACGCTCCTGAATAATCTCCATATGAAGAAGTCCTAAGAAACCACATCTAAAACCAAATCCTAACGCTACAGATGTTTCAGGTTCGAATGTAAGTGCTGCATCATTAAGTTGGAGTTTTTCAAGGCTATCACGAAGATCTCCATACTTTGAACCATCTGCTGGATAAAGACCACAGTAAACCATTGGATTTACTTTTTTATAACCTGGCAACGGCTCTGCTGTAGGATTGTTAGCATCTGTTACCGTATCCCCAACGCTTGTATCTTTTACATTTTTAATACTTGCAGTGATATAACCTACTTCACCCGCTTTAAGGCTATCTGTTGGTCTAAAGGCGCCTGCACCAAATGTTCCAACTTCCACAACATCAAATTCAGCTTTTGTAGCCATCATACGAATCTTCATACCTTTTTTCACTGTACCTTCTTTAATACTACAGAAGATAATAACACCTTTATAAGGGTCATAAAG
>JAHLFD010000163.1:0-12407 GCA_018883975.1 Candidatus Niameybacter stercoravium | reverse complement strand
GTACCACCTGTAAGTGTTGCAATATCTTGAAGCATTTCTTTTCTTCTGTCACCAAAGCCTGGTGCTTTAGCAGCAACACAGTTAAATGTACCACGAAGTTTGTTCACTACAAGTGTAGCAAGAGCTTCACCTTCTACGTCTTCAGCAATAATTAAAAGACGAGAACCTGATTGAACGATTTGTTCAAGTACAGGTAAGATATCTTGTATGTTTGTAATTTTCTTATCTGTGATAAGGATGTATGGATTTTCAAGAACTGCTTCCATTTTTTCTGTATCTGTAACCATGTATGCTGATAAGTATCCACGGTCAAATTGCATACCTTCTACAACATCTAATTCTGTTGTCATAGATTTTGATTCTTCTACTGTGATAACGCCATCATTTGATACTTTTTCCATAGCATCAGCGATTAAGTTACCAACTTCATCATCACCAGCTGAAATAGCAGCAACACGTGCAATGTGGTTTTTGCTATTAACTGTTTGGCTCATGCCTTTGATTGCTTCTACAGCTTCTGTAGTAGCTCTTTGCATACCACGACGGATAATGATTGGATTAGCACCTGCTGTAATATTTTTAAGCCCTTCAGTAATCATTGCTTGAGCAAGTACTGTAGCTGTTGTTGTACCATCACCAGCAACGTCATTTGTTTTTGTTGCAACTTCTTTTACAAGTTGTGCACCGATATTTTCAAATGGGTCTTCAAGTTCAATTTCTTTTGCAATTGAAACACCATCATTTGTAATAAGTGGTGTACCATATGATTTATCAAGTACTACGTTACGGCCTTTTGGTCCGAGTGTTACTTTAACTGCATTTGCTAATTGATCTACACCTGATTGAAGTGATTGTCTTGCTTCCATTCCAAAACGAATTTGTTTTGCCATTGTACCTTACCTCCCATTATTCAACTATTGCTAAAATATCACTTTGTTTAACGATAATATATTCTTCTTTATCTAATGTTACATCTGTTCCAGCGTATTTTGAATAAATTACTTTATCGCCGATTTTAACTTGCATTTCTACTTTTTCACCATCTACAATACCACCTGGTCCAACTGCAATAACTTCAGCTTCTTGTGGTTTTTCTTTAGCAGCACCTGTTAAGATGATACCTGATTGAGTTTTTTCTTCGGCTTCTAATTGTTTAAGTACGACTCTGTCGCCTAATGGTCTTAAATTCATAAAAATACCCTCCTTTTATAGATAAAGTATGTAATCTCTTAAATGTTAGCACTCCTTATAAGTGAGTGCTAATTACATAAATAATATTATGCCATTCTTATAGAGATTGCAAGCCTAAATTTAATTATTTTTAATTGTTTTTTTTGCATTTTAATGCCATTTCAGTGTTTTTCTCTTAATCTCTTAATTTTAAGGATCTTTTCACTTATACAAGTTATTTTCTCTACCATAATAGAAGAGATACTGCTGTGCATATCCAGCTAAATCAGCAAAATATTCCCTAGCAAATGTTTGAATAGCCTTTAATGAGATTTCCTTTCCCTCAAAGTACATGCCTTCTATGACACGCTTAATCCATACATCCGTAGGAAAAAGATCCATCTTTCCATAAGCAAATAATAAAATGCAGTCTGATACTTTAGGCCCCACACCCTTAATCTTCATAAGTTCCTCTTTAGCTTCCTGTGAAGACATATTGAATAGGTCATTAAGTACAATCTCACCGCTTACGACTTTTTGGCATGCATCCATAATATAAGGTGCTCTAAAGCCCACTTTACATGCTCTAAGCTCTTCTTCTGTGGCTACTGCTAATTCCTGAGCTGTAGGGAAGGTATAGTAAGTCTTCTTGCTTTCTTCCTCATAATCAATCTCCTGCCCATAACGCTCAGTAATATTAGCAATACACTGCTGAATATGTGGAATAGCCTTATTCTGAGAAATAATAAAAGAAATGAGCATCTCCCAAGGGTCTTGCTTTAAAAGCCTAATGCCCTTCCCAAAAGCTACTGCATTAGCCATATAACTATCTTTCTGCACTAATGTACGTGCAATATGGCCATAATCTGTATCAATATCAAAGTAAGGCCTCCATATTTCCTCAAACTCTCCTAAGGTACTATTGTAAATCATTAAGGTTGTACTTTCTGGCAGTTGAGTAATCTTAATACACTTACCTTTTGCAATAAGTATATAAGTATGATCATTAATCTTCTCAAACCGGAAAACTTGTCCGCTCTCCAGTATCTGCCCAATATTAAAGTACTCTAACTGCTCTACTATGGCTACATTTTTCATAGGTTCACATCCTTTAGAAAGGTCCTTTACATATTATTACCAATGGAAGTTTTTTTATCCAATTTTGCCTCCCTTTTATTTTACTTTAATCTTCCGAATTTATCTACTGAATATGTTATAATAGACAGAGTAAACTAAAAATTTTACAAGATTGGAGTCGTTTATGAAAGATACTCTTTATACCATTCCACTTACAGATGCTTTTAAAGCTGAAGATGAATGCCCATTCTGCTTTATTTATCGTAAGCTTGAACAAGATGCCATCTCCTTTACTTTAGGCGCTTCTTATATGGAAGATGATATTCGTGAAAAAACAGATGCTCTTGGCTTTTGCAAAGAACACTATAAAAAACTCTATGACTATGGCAACCGTCTAGGCCTTGCCTTTATCCTACAAACACACTACGCAGCTCTTCAAAAGACTTTAAAATCTACTTTAAGTCAGACACGCCCGCAAAATCTTTCTCTACTTCAAAAGCTTAAAAAGGGACCTAAAGTGCAATCTACTTCTACTAATACGCCTGCTACCCAAAAACTACATGATACCCTTTCTTCCTGTTATGTATGCAGCCGTATTGACCATAACTTTAATCGTTACATAAAAACTTTCTTTTATCTTCTTACAACCAATGAAGAATTTAAAACACTCTTTATAAATAGTAAGGGCTTCTGCCTACCTCACTTTACCAAACTCCTTGAAGAAGCCCCTTATCATCTAAAAGAAAAAGACCAAACCTTCTTCCTTGAAGAAAGTCAGAAGAAGCTTAAAGAAAGCTTAGCACGTATTGAAGAAGACCTTTCCTGGTTCATTGATAAATATGACTACCGCAATAGCTCTGCCCCTTGGAAAAATGCCAAAGACGCCATCCCACGCGGCATCCAAAAACTATCCGGCATCTATGTCCAGGATGAACCCTTCAAAGAAACTAAATAAGAAGTCGGCTTACACATTCTTAGCCAATGGAAGTGAAGCCGTAGTAGGAGTAGACTACAGACCGACACCTCCAAGAGGCTAAAAGGGTATCACCACCTAGCTATATTCTATTAGCACAAAGGGACTGCCTTACCAGCAGCCCCTCTCTTTTTTATTGAATATTATAAGTCCCTTTTTCTAAATCAATAGTCACTTCTGTTCCATCACTATACACAGCCTTTTGCACAGTGTACGCTTCATTTAAGAATTCATGTCTAACCATCTCGCATTTTGCTACTTTTTCTTGAAGTGCTGCTACTTGACGGTAACGCACAATGTCATGCTCAAGGGCCTCTCCGCCTTTCTCAGCATCTAAGTAAGCTGCTCCGCCGTTTAATAGAGCATATAACATGTAATCTCCTTGGATAGCATCTTCTTTCATAAGCCATGGAAGTACAACGCAGTCATGGTATACCAAGTTAAAGAGTGGAACTGGCACGCCTTTAGGTGCGTCATTTGGCCATAGCATAAAGGCATATGGCCCGTAGTGTGCTGTTACAACACTCGGTACAGCCCAGTCAATAACTTCTTCAGAACTTGGAAGAATATCATGTGCTACTAAGTAGTCGAAACATGATTTTCTATACTCCATACATTCCTTACGTGTCATACGATGCCATGGATGTGTACATTCATCTAACTCATTGCATGTAAATACATCTAAATAAGTCCCCTCTAACTGAATGCCTTGTCTAAAGAGCTCTGTAAAGTTACGTCTTAAATAAAGTGGTGCTTGTGATGCACAAATATAAGTCTGCCATCCCCCTGCCCATCTACAAAATTCAATGTGTGAGCCATCTGGATTTTGCAGAGCAAAATCTCTGTCATAAGTTGTCGCATCAAAGTAGTAATCTCTATACTGATCATGAATAGCAAACATATAGTTCAATTCTTTCATTTTATCTGAAAGTGCCTTCATACCAGGCCATCCACCTGCTTCTACGCAAGCTGGTAAATAGTCAGGATGTTGGTTATCATACCCAGGATTACCCCATCCATCTAAATGAAGATAAACTTTTTCAAGGCCTGCTTCTTTAAGTTTTTCCATTTGAGCCTGTCTTGTTGCAAATGGAATGATCTCATCATTCTTTTCTGGATGTTCTTTATCGTAATAAGCTGAATCTGGTGAAACATGTGTTTTAATCCCTGTATGTACAATAGCAGATCCAATAAATTTATCTACTAATGGATTTTTAGCTGCTTTCTCTTTTAAAGTAACAAGTAAACCTTGCTCTTTTGCATGTTGTCTATACACTTTACAAAGGTGGTTATAATCGCAGTTTTCTAGGAAAGTCATTTTCATACTGCGTTTATAAGTTAATTTTCCCATGCTTGGCAGCCATCTTACTGCAATATGACAAAAGTCAGATGCTGCTGGATGGTTAACTTGATAGCCAGCATCCCATGGTGTACACACAATAGCAATATAACCATCTGTATTTCTTACTTGACCAAACCATGGCATATACGCTGCTGCAGAGCACATTTGTCCATCAAATACTAATTTATCTACTTGGTGAGGCCAGTTATTTGGAATCATTAGTCCTTGTAGCATATTAATGACTGTATACCATTTACTACTGTTTTCTTTAAATGCCATTTGACCTGGCCAGTAGAAGTTACCCATAAGCTCATGGGCTTCCTCTACTGGAATAAGTTCAAAGTATACGTTTTGAGTAGCATATTCTACCCATACAACCGTTTCAAAGCTTAAAGGACTTTCACTACCATTAATCATGAACTTAGAAAACTTTGTTCTAAAGCCTTCCCCTACACCTGTATGCCAGCTAAAGTGCTCAATAGCTCCTGCATCCTGGAAGTAAATTGTCTCTTCACCTATATTAAAATACGGTTTATAAGCTTCATCCCAATGCCAAAGATTGCCGTGGTTTTCTATTTCTATTTGTAATGTTTCTTCATTATAACGTAATGCAACTGTTTCACTTTTAATTTCTTTTATGCTCATAAGTTAATCCCCTGTTCTTATAGATTTAGCCTTTAACACTACCTACTACAATACCTTTAATAAAGAAGCGTTGTAGGAATGGATATACGAGTAAGATTGGCAATGCCCCTACGAAAATCTGCGCAGCTTGTAAGTTCAGGTCCCCAATACTTTCAAGCGCTAACAACTGTTCTGGTGACATCATCTGGTTAGCCGTCATATTTTGATCTAGTACAACTGTTGATAAGTAAGTTTGTAATGGATACTTACTTGTTGTATTGAGGTATAACATACCGTCAAACCATGAATTCCAGTGACCAACAATAGTGAAAAGTAAAATAGTTGCTAGTGATGGTAAGGAAATTGGTAAGTAAATCTTACATAAGATATAGAACTGATTTGCACCATCAATAAGGGCTACTTCCTCTAAGTCTTTCGGAATCTGTCTAAAGAAGTTAAGAAGTAAGATAACATTCCATACGTTCATAGCTGTAGGAAGTACTAATGCCCAAATGGTATCAATAAGTCCTAAGCTTTTAATCACCATATAAGTTGGAATCATACCACCACTAAAGAACATAGTAAAAGCAAAGAACCATACATATACACTACGTTTTTTAAAGCGTAAATCAGACTTAGATAGTGGATACGCTGTTAAAATAGTAATCGCCATACTAATAACAGTACCAATCACTACCCTTATAACTGTTACACCCATTGATTGGAAGAATTCTCTTTTTTGAAGTAAGTATTTGTAAGCCTCTAAACTTACTTCTTTAGGTAAAAGCCCAACTTCCCCTGCTGTAGTTACAGCTTGTGAACTCATAGATACTGCAAATAAATGTACAAATGGTAAGATACAGATTAAAGTCATAATAGATAAAAAGATAATATTAAATACATTAAAGGCTTTACGACTTTTTGATTCTTTGATTGCCATATACTCACACCCTTTCTTGACCTTTTCTTAGAAGATTCGATAATCACTTACTTTATAAGCTGTCCAATAAGAGAAGGCTACCAGAATAAGTGATATAAATGATTTAAATAATCCTACTGCCGCAGCTGGTGAGTACTGTCTATCAAAGATACCTAAACGATATACAAATGTATCAATAATATCACCACTTTCGTAAACAACAGGGCTATAAAGCATGAGAACTTGGTCGAATCCAGCATTTAATAAGCTACCAAGACTTAAAATACCAATAAGAAGAATAGTAGGCATCATACAAGGAAGTGTAATGTATTTTACACGTTGCCATGCATTAGCTCCGTCCATCTCTGCTGCTTCATATAGACTTGTATCAATTCCTACAATGGAAGCAAGGAAAACAATCATGTTATAGCCCATGCCTTTCCATACATGTGTTATAACGATAACAATTGGGAACCAAGCATTATCTAATAAGAACATGATTGGCTCTATGCCTATCCCCTCTAACATTTGATTGATAGGTCCATTTAAAGCAAAAATTTGTTTTATAATTCCACCTAATATAACCCAAGATAGGAAATAAGGTACGAAAATAGCTGTTTGAACATATTTTTGGAAACGTCTAAGTACAATTTCATTTAAAAGTAAAGCAAGTACTAAAGGTACGACTAAGCCAAATATAATCTTTAATACAGATATGTAGAGTGTATTCCAAACTGCATCATAAAAGCCAGGTAAATTAAATACATATTCAAAGTTATTCATCCCTACGAATTCAGAACGTATAAAGCCCTTTACAGGATTAAACTTCTGGAAGGCCATTACAATACCTGCCATAGGTAAATAAGCAAATATAGCAGTAAAAATAACACCTGGTATTAACATAAGGTGCCATGCAGTCGTATCTTTTTTAAAAAATGCCTTAATATTTTCCATCTACCATCCTTCTTTCTGTAAAAGTAAAAGGGTAATAAAAACTACTACCCTTTTACAGTTATTTTATTGATTTTCATACCACTCATTAACTTCTTTAGTAATCTCTTCGCCACCAAGTTTTAACCAGTTATTTGCATATGCTTCAAATTCACTAATAGGTGTTTCCCCCATTACCATTTTTACATATGTTTCTTCGGTTAACTTATTGAGTGTAGCTTTTCTTTCTTTCATTGTGTCTGTAGCAAGACCATAGAACTTATTTAATTCATATTCTTTATTTTCTACAGCTCGCTCTGTTGTTCCCCAAGCAAAATCATCATCAATTCTTCCTAAATATTTACCCCATTTATTTGCTTCATCATAAGGGATTTCTCCAGCTTTCCATTTGAAGTAATCTTCAGCATATCCCCAAAGCTGAACATCTCCTCCATTAATACCTTCTGGTACAGTTTTTAAATCACCTGTTTCAATTTGTTTGTTGAATCTATCATGTAAAGTTTGAATATCATATGGATCAAAATAAGTTGTTGGTACCCAGTTCCATACATGCCCATTTTCAGCTCTAGCTTCCTCTGGATATTCAGTTTCAAATTGTGCCCAAAGATTGAAAAGCTTCATAACAGCTTCCGGATTACTGCAATTTGCATTTAAGACATAATAGTCTTCAATCATCATAGTTTCAAGTAATGCCCCATTTGTTCCTTCTGCTTTTGGAATAGGTGCAGTAGCCCATTTACTATCTTGATTTTTTGCAATTTCTTTTCCAATGTAAGCATCAAATGCCCACCATGGTGCAATAAAAATACCAAGCTTTTCTGACACAATAAACTCTCTGAGTTTTGCTGCATCATGTAAAGCAAATTCTTTATGTATTAAACCTTTTTCATAGAAACGATTAAGTGTTTCTAGAGCCTTTTTAGTTTCAGGTTGAATTTCTCCTGGTACTAATGTACCATCTTCCCCTTCTAACCAAGCAGTTGGATAAGAGCCAAACATATTCATAAGCCCTGCAAGTGGAGACGTACCTGCTAAAACATCTTTTGAAAGGCTAATTCCCATATCTGCACCCAATTGTTCTTTGAAAGCTGTTGCTACTGCTTCTAATTCCTCTACAGTTTTTGGTATATCCATATTCACTTGTTCTAACCAATCTGTACGAATCATCATAATATTAAGGTTACGCTTTGCGTCCCAATATTGTGGAATAGCCATAATATTACCATTTTCATCAGTAACACTTTCAAGAACTGCTGGATCACGGTAAATCCATTCTTTTAAAGTATCACTTGCCCACTCTAAAGCATCGTTCCATGGCATAATTTGTTCATTCTCTAATAAGTTCTGATAGTCAACTGCTGAAACTGCCATCACATCTGGTAATTCCCCCGATGCCATTGCTACCCCAAATTTTTGCTCGTATTGATCACTTGGTGCAGTCCATAACCATTTAAGGTCAATATTAAACCTTTCTTTTGCTTGTTTAACAAATGATTGATTCTCTGGTGTTGTACCTGCTGGTACCTCTGATGATGCAGCTGAGAATGAAAGAACTCCTGTTACCTCTACAGGTTCTTCATATTTTCCAAATGGATCTACTTCTCCTACTACTGCTTTAGACGTATTGGCCGCTTCTTTTTCCTTTTCTGCACATCCACCCAGTACACCCATACACATCGTTAAGGCAAGTATCATTGCTCCTACTTTTCTTCCCATATAGCACCTCCGGATTTATATGTTTTTATTGCTTTTATATGTAAAATTATATATTTTATGTATATTTTGTTCAATTTCTTTATCTTTACCTTGTTTTCTTTTATTTACCTTTATACAAAAATGGAGTTAAAAAAGTACTTTTTTAACTCCATTTTTTGTTTTATTGATGATTACGATATTCTGTTGGGGTAAGCCCTACACACTTCTTAAAAAATACAGTAAAGTAGCCTACTGATTCATATCCTAGCATCTTAGAAATATCCCCTATTTTCTTATCACTGGTTCTTAATAATTCTTTCGCTTTTATTAACTTAGCCTCTTTAATAAACTGCGACAAGTTTCTTCCTGTCACACTTTTATAAAATCTAGATAAATAAGAAGGGTTAAAGTAAACTAACTTAGCTAGTGTAGTTAAACTAATTTCTTCTGTTATAGAACTTAATATATATCCTTCTATCTTTTTAATAATCATATCTTCTTCTGTCTCTGTAGTAAGCTGTTTATCTTCTCCCAAATATTTAAGTAACATGACTAAAAATTGATGAATCTCATCTATTCCAGTTAAATAACGTAAATGATAGTAACCTCTTTGCAGTTCTTCTGATAATTCTAGATAGTTAATTTCTTTTTCTATGTAGGATATTACCTTTTCTAAACATTTATAATACATCTGTGTATTAATTAGACTTAATTCATGTGTATTTTTTATACTAATATACAGACTTTCAAAGATCTCTTTTAGATCTAGAAATCTCTTTTCCATAATCATCTTATCAATCTGCAATACATATTGATCATGATTTGTATCTTCTAATTTATTTTTTTCCATTAATGCCTCTATATCAATAAGGATAGGCATATGTTTAGATAGATTAATGTCTAACAAGGTATTACATAACTTAACTTGATCTTTTAGCTTCTGACATGTTATCTTCTGATTAGAATAAATAAAGGAAATCTTTTCCCCACAAGAATTTATTAATTGTGTCTGTATTTCTTCTAGCATATTCCCAATTAGAATTTGCTTTTGTTCAAATTCCTGCTTAGGCTGAATCACTATTAAGTAGGTATTATGGTATAACTTGATTTCATCTACCTCATAAAAGTAACTGTATTGCTCCTTTACCTGTCTTATAAGCTGATAAATAACTTTTTTATTTCTTTGTTCATAAGAGTTTCCTAAAACTTTACCTATAGCAATATAAAAGTCTTGCTCTATTTGAATAGGCCCTTCTCCATATATACGCTTTAAAATCTCTAGGCTTTCACTGCCATTTTTATGCCCTATAAATTCTGCCATTAACTGACGTCTTTCATAAGTTTTATTCTCATCTGCAATCTGCAGCATCCTCCCTTCTGCTAATTTCATCTGTTTACTTAGCTCTATCTCTTTAATACATTGCTTAATAACCTGTATAAACTTTTCATCTTCTTCATTCTTAAGCACATATTTCCCTTCGTACTGATTCACTGCCTTATAAATGTAATCAAATGTATCATAGCCCGTTAGATAGATTATTTTACATTCTTTCCAATATGCTCGAACACTTTGACTAAAATCAAAACCATCCATAACCGGCATATTAATATCTGTACATAAGATATCTAACTTAACCTCTCTCGCAATATGAAGTCCTTCTGTTACCGTATAAGCATAATAAACTCGGAGCTCTAATTCTTCTCTACTCTCTAAAACTTTTACAAGACCTTTTACTATACTCTTCTCATCATCTATTACTAAAATTTTATACATATTTTCCCCCCTATATATGTACTTAATCTTTTATCCAAATTTGCAATGTGATCGCTAGTCCCCCCAATTCTCCTTGAGCTACTATAATATTATTCTTTTCATGTAGATAGCTTAATCTCTTTTGAATGTTCATAAGTCCTGTTATAGGTGCTTTACCCTTTTGTATTCTTTCTCTCAAAGAATTTATTTGCTCTAATTCTATAAATTGTCCATTATCCTCTACTTGTATAAGAACAGAAGCGTCCTGCTGCTTTACTCTAATATGCAACTTACCACCTTCTTCAATCTTTTCAAATACATATTTGTAAGCATTTTCTACTACAGGCTGTAAGATTAATCTAGGTACACATAAAGATGCTACCTCCCCAGGTAATGCATCTATCTCTATTTCTACTCGATCTTCAAACCTAATTTGTTGGACATATATATAATTTTTCATATGCTCATATTCTTCTTCTAATTTAACAAATTCATGATTCGTCCTTGTTATATAACGATAATATTTAGCTAAACCTAGTGTAAGCTGTTCAATTTTATCTACATCATAAGTTTTACACATATTAGCTATATTAAAAAAACAATTATAGAGAAAATGAGGTTTAATCTGCCCTTGTAAATGACTAAGCTCGATCTGTTTCATATTAATTTCTTGCTCATAATTCTTTTTAATATAACTTTCTAATAACCCCTTTGTTTTATTAAAACTCTCTGTTACGTACTCAAATTCATCTATTCCTTCATGCTTTATTTCCTCTTTAAAGTTATTAGTATTCATATTTTCAATATTCTCTAGTACATGCTGAAGTGGCCTATGTATAGCGGTATTAAGATATTTAGAAAATTTAATTGTAATGACACATAATAATATTAAAGAAAGTATGCTGAATGTATAAAAATAGTTACCAAAATCAATTAATTGATTAGGTATGTGAATACGAAATTCTATAGGATATAATTTACTTTTTACAACAATTTCTGTAAACAACTTATTTTCTTCTTGCTTATTAGGAGGTATAATTTCTAATTGCTCTCCATTAAGTAAAACCTCTATATACACTTCTTCATTAAATCTTATCTTTTCTATTAAGCGCACTAGTTCTTGTTGATTTAATTTTATATAGCCTTTTCTATATCCCCGCTGGTTTTCATATGACTTTAATAAATATAAAGTATCTCCTAGAAAATACATTCCTTCTTTTTCATTTAACTTTTCTATTAAGTCATCCGGTCTAAACCAGTTTAAAGAAGTAATCCATAAATCGCATTTAGATATATAGATACCAATATCACTAATCCACTTATACTGGCTATCTATTTTTAACAAATCATCCATAACTTGTTTCTTCCAGCTAACTTTATTATAATCTGAAAGTTGTTCATATTGATCAGCTAGTACTAGAATACTTTTACTTTGCATTGTATACATTAATAAATTTTGTAAGCTTAACAATTCTTCATCAAAATACTCCATATGTTGAGTTGCATTATTTGTATAACGTTGTATAAAATTCTCTTGGATGGTTTGAATACCTACTCCCATAACGGCTACAATACTTAATGCAATAATAAAATGGCTAAACAAATATGTACCTATAACTTTATAAGCTAACTTAACTTTTCTTACTTTTTTCATTATATCTCCTTAATTTTTCACATTTGTTAGTGTTATTATACAATATAAATTATTTTTAAAAAATATATAATAAAGTAAATAAATTATTTGTATACAAAGAAAAGCTGTGTAGATATTTTCATCTACACAGCTTTTAGGAAGCCGACGATCGGACTCGAACCGATAACCTGCTGATTACAAGTCAGCTGCTCTGCCAATTGAGCCACGTCGGCACATTACTATTAGTAATAAAATGTGTAAGTTAAAATA